>JAEURM010000009.1 GCA_016789245.1 Anaerolineales bacterium | reverse complement strand
CCTAAACGGCTGGTCACATCAATTTCGCCGCCCATCAATTGCACCAAATGGCGGGAGATGGAAAGGCCCAAACCTGTGCCGCCGTATTTA
Source organism: Anaerolineales bacterium (assembly GCA_016789245.1). The sequence continues at coordinate 20,361 of JAEURM010000009.1, read as the reverse complement.
CGCGTGGTGCTGGCATCACCTTGGCGAAACGGCTGAAACAACCACTTTTGCACTTCAGGGGCTAGCCCCAAGCCGGTATCGCGAACGCTCAAGCGAAGAACATGATGCGGGCCAGTCGAGGGGGCCGGCGTTACGCGCACCACCACTTCACCGGCATCGGTAAATTTAATGGCATTGCCAATCAAGTTCACCAGCACTTGCCGCAAGCGGCCCGCATCGCCGCGTACCCGCGTAGGCACTTCGGGGGCAATATAAGTCAGCAGGCGCAGGTTTTTCGCGTGGGCGCGCTCGGCCAACAACTCCGCCGCGTGTTCCACCACTTCCACCAACACAAATTCTTGTACATCTAGCGTCAGCCGCCCCGCTTCAATTTTAGAAATATCCAGCAAATCATTCACAATCACGAGGAGGGATTTAGTGGCTTCCCGCGTAATTTCGGCCAGCTCGCGCTGAGGCGGTGTGAGGTTGCTATCTAGCAATAACTCAGTCATACCGGTGATGGCGCTCATGGGCGTGCGAATTTCATGGCTGACGTTGGCCAAGAATTGACTCTTAGCGCGGTTGGCCGCATCGGCTTCAGCGGCCATCTCACGGGCATGGAGTAAGGCCGTTTCCAAATCAGCATTGGCCTCCGCCAGCGCTTCCTCCATCTTCTTACGTTCGGTTAAATCAGTGATGACGGTAATTGACCCCATCCCCACCGGCGCACGGGGCACACCCGTGATCGTCACATGCACAGTTTCGCCATTATCCAAACGCCGTAAGCGAGCTTCATAAGTGCTGGTTAGGCCTAAGCGCCGCTTTTGCCGCGCCTCCGTAATGCGGGCCACATCGTCCGGATGATTCAAAGTAAAGGGGGTCAGGCCAATGAGTTTCTCAGGGGTACTCCCCACCATGGCGGCATAGGCTTGATTTACAAAGATAAAGCGTCCGTCAGCGTCGGTGACGGTCAGGCCTTGCCCCATGTTGTTTAGTACTTGTTGGGCAAAATCCCGTTCGGCTTTAAGTTCATTTTCAATCCGGCGCGATTCGGTAAGGTCTGTGATAACGGCAATCGAGCCAATCACTCGGCCATTTTGCCAACGGGGGGTGCCGGTGACTAAAGCTGGCAACCACGTGCCATCCGCGCGGCGCAAATCTAACTCAAAGGTTGAGGTTTCACCTGCCAAGCGCGTTTGAATGGCGGCCTTCATCTCCCTCACCGCTTCTGGCCGAATAAACTCTTCTGGGCCGCGGCCCACAATATATTCTGGGGTATAACCCAACATCCGCGCGCCGGCCGGGTTCACAAATTCATAACGCATTTCAGCGTTTAACAGCACCAGCCCTTGCCCCATAAAGTTCACCAAGCTGAGCGCAAATTCTTGCTCGGCTTCCAACTCGCGCTCAATTTGTTTTTGTTCTGTTACATCTACAATTTGCTTCAAGAAATAGCGGGCGCGTGTATCGGTTTCACTCCACAGCGCCACGTGCAACAAGGCATATACCGTTTGCCCATCTTTGCGCACGTAACGTTTTTCCATTTGCAGAGAACTTATCTCACCCGTTAGCAGTTTACGGTCGCGTTCTATACTCAGTTGCATATCATCCGGATGTGTAACCTCAGCCAGTGTCTTTTGGAGCAGTTCGGCTTCGGTGTACCCCAGCGTTGCACTTAAAGCGGGGTTTACCTGCAGAAAGCGGCCCAGAGGTGTAGTAATGGCCATGCCAATCGGCGCTTGCTCAAACAACAACCGAAACCGGGTTTCCAACTGAGTGCGGGATTGCCGATCCCGATAAACCACCTCGGCCGCAAATAGGGTGCTAGCAGAAAACAACAAGATTTCCAGCCAAAGGTGCTCGGAGATATCCCCCCCACTAGGGATAAACCACAATAGACTCGCGCCACTCAAAATAAGCGCTACGGTGAAAAGGTACACCCGGCGTGAATAGTTAATAGCGGCTAGCACCACAAAAGGTGAGAGGACGAGAACGGCATCGAGTGGATCACCCCATGAAAAGAGAAAAAGAAGCAGAAAAACTTCGGCCAAGCCCACCCAGAAAAGATAACCCGCTGGGCTAGGCCACCGCCAAGAGGAGAGTAGGCGTTTGACTGAACTGAACATTCCCGTTCTAGCCTGATTATACGACTCTCTGGCGCGGATTGTGTGTTAGCGAATGTGAGGGAAGGTTGGGGGGTGAGAAAACAAACCGGCACGCCCTACAGGCGTGCCAGAGGTGAAACATAGTTGTACGTGGGTGAGCACTACCCAGCGGCGGCCAGCCGCTCGGCGTACTGACGCTGGTAGTACTCTTTGAATTCGCCACTCTTAATGGGCCGCCACCACCACTCATTGTTTTTGTACCATGCCACGGTTTCGGCCACGGCTTGCTCAAATGGGTGCGTGGGTTGCCAGCCTAACGCTTTAGCTTTGGCGCAATCCAGCGCATAACGCCGGTCATGGCCGGGCCTATCCGCCACACGCTTGATGAGGTTTTCCGGCTTGCTGAGCAAGTTCAAAATCAACTTGGTAATTTCAATGTTATGCCGCTCATTGCCGCCGCCAATGTTGTAAATCTCACCAGCTGTACCATGGTGGAGCACATGCGCAATACCGGCCGCGTGGTCACGCACGTACAGCCAATCGCGTACCTGCAGGCCATCGCCGTACAGCGGTAACGGCTCATCATCAATTGCATTGGTAATAAACAATGGCATCACTTTTTCTGGGTAGTGATAGGGGCCAAACGTGTTACTGCCGCGCGTCACCACGGTGTTCAGACCGTAGGTTTCATGGTACGCACGCACCATCAGCTCACCGCCGGCCTTGCTGGCGGAGTACGGGCTGTTTGGCTCCAGCGGGTCACCTTCTTTGAAGAAGCCGGAAGGAATAGAACCGTACACTTCATCCGTAGAAACTTGATGGAAACGCTCCAGCCCAAACTGCCGCGCGGCTTCCAACAGAACAAACACACCAGTGAAGTTGGTGCGGTGGGCGCTATTCGGATCTAGAATGGAACGGTCAACGTGCGTTTCAGCGGCAAAGTTGACGATGGTATCAATTTGGTGCGTGCGGATGGCGTTTTCCACGGCGGCCTTGTCCGCAATATCGCCTTGCACAAAAGCCAAGTTGGGGTTGGCTTGCACATCTTTCAAGTTTTCCAACCGCCCGGCATAGGTCAGCTTATCAAATGCCACAATCCGGTAATCCGGGTAGCGTTCTAACATGTAGTGCACAAAATTTGCGCCGATAAAGCCAGCGCCGCCAGTGACTAAGAGATTCTTCATTTCAAGTTTCAGTGTTAGCAGTTACTCGTGATTAGTTATTGACTGACCAATAACGAATAACCAATAACTAAATTAAGTCAATTTGCGAGTAATCACCCAAGTTGAGTTTGATGGATTTTGGCTTGCGCTCAGTGTGCGTAACCAGCGCATTGCGGCCAATGAGTGAATCTTGAATGCGCGCGCTCACGTTGATGATTTGTGAACGCTCCAACACCAAAGAGTGCTCAATTTCGCTATTTTCCACCATCACATCATGGTAAATGGAAGTGAACGGGCCAATGTAAGAGTTCACAATGCGTGCGTTCTCACCAATGATGGTGGGGCCACGCACAATGCTATTGATAATTTGTGCGCCTTTTTCCACCGTTACGCGCGCATCCACTTTAGAGTTTTCATCCACGGTGCCTAAAATTTGCGGCGTTACTTCTTCCAGCACATGGTCATTGGCGGTGAGCATATCCACCGGTTTGCCGGTATCAATCCACCAGCCTTCATGCACGTACGGATGCACCGCGTAGCCTTTGGTCACCAGCCACTGAATGGCGTCCGTAATTTCCAACTCGCCGCGCGCGGAGGGCTGAATGGAGTACACGGCTTCTTTGATGTTCTGGTCAAACATATAAATGCCCACCAGCGCCAAATCGGAAGGTGGGTGTTGGGGCTTTTCAATTAATTGCTTGATGGAGCCATCGGCATTCAACTCCGCCACGCCGAATTGTTGTGGATTGGGCACGCGCTTGAGCACAATTTGGCTGTTCCAGTTGCTGTTGGCAAATTGTTTAATGAGGGGGCTGATGCCGCCCTGAATCACGTTATCGCCCAAAAACATCACAAACCGGTCATCGCCCAAAAACGGCAAAGATTCTTTCACGGCGTGGGCCAGCCCCGCTGGGGCGCTTTGGCGGATGTAGGTGATGGTGACGCCCCATTTTTCGCCGTTGCCCACCGTCTCGCGGATTTCCGGCTCAGTATCCCCCACCACAATTCCAATTTCATGAATGCCCGCATCCCGGATGGCGCGGATGACGCGGCACAGCACCGGCTCATTGGCCACGGGAATAAGCTGTTTGGCGCGGGTGTAGGTGAGCGGGTATAGGCGTGTGCCCTTGCCGCCGGATAAAATTAAACCTTTCATAGCTCTCCTGAGTTGTTATGCAACCAGTAACTAATAACCAATAACTCTCACCACCCCAATGTGAAAAAAGTCATGGATTTAGTAGCGGGCCAAACCGCCCTCGGGCGAGGCATTGGTGAGTACGGCACCCACCACGCGCACTTTGATTTTCTCTAGCATCTCTTTGGCGCGTTGCACATGTTCCCGCCGCGTGGCCCCGGCGCTCACCACCAGCACGGCCCCATCCAAATTAGCGGCCAACAGCGCCGCATCCGAGACGGCTAACAGTGGCGGCGCATCAAACAGCACAAACTCCGCTTGGGTTTTGAGTTGGGCAATCAAAACTTCTAAGCGGCGGGAGGTGAGCAAATCTGCGGGGTTGGCGGATGACGTACCCGCCGGAAGCAATTGCAAGCCCGCTACGCCGCTGGAAACCAGCGTGGGCGCGGCTTCCGTTTCCGTCCGCGTCATCCATTCACTAAAACCGGGCGCGGCGGCCACGCCAAAAATCTCATGCTGGCGCGGGCGGCGCAAATCACAATCCACCAGAATGGTTGGGCGGCCACCTTGCGCTAATACTACGGCCAAATTGGCGAGGGCGAGGCTTTTATCCGCTTCGGCGGCGGGGGAGGTGACAAGCAAAGTGTTGAGCGGCTTTTCCAAACCGGCAAAAATCACATTCGTGCGCAACGTGCGGAACGCTTCCGCCGCCGGTGAATTAGGGTCTGAGAGGGTGATGAGGGAGTCTTTCATTGAGTTATTGGTTATTTTCTCTTTCCAGTTTCCAAGGTCGGCACACTACTCAGCACTGCCAAGCCAAGGCCGCGCTCTAAATCTTGGCGGGAGCGCACGATGTTGGCTTCTAGATATTCCAGCATAAAGAGGATGAGGCCACCCACCAGCGCACCAAGGATGCCGCCCGCCAGCACGTTGATGGTGGTTTGCGGGCGATAGAGTGAGTAGCGCGGCGCATCTAAAATTGTGGCATCAATTTGGTCTTCACGGCGCACGCGCGTTTTCTCAATCTCGCGTTGGTTCTTAAATTCTTCCGCCCAAACACGTGCAATATCATTGGCTAAATCACCGTCCGGGTTGCGGATATCAATTTGAATGGTAAAGCGTGAGTCATCTGAGTCAATAATGGCGTTGCCTAGGAGCGCATCGGTGGTGGTATCTAAACCCAGCACTTCGATTACTTTGCGGGCATAGGTGCTGGTGGTGAGCTCCGCCACGTAGTTGCGCAAAAAGCGTTTGGCCGTTTCGGTGGTGCCCAAATCGGGCCGGGAAGGCCGCACACTAATGAGCACAGTAGATTGATAGATAGGCGTTTGCAGTTTACTAAACGCGTAGGCGCTGGCCGCCGTTAACGCCGCCGCCAGCAGGATAATCCAGCCGCGCCGCCGCGCAATGTTCAAAACATCAAGCAAAGACATGGGATGCTCCAAGCGAAGATTCTAGCATAGGGTTTTGGGTAAAACGTGGGTGCGGTCTGTTACGTTTCACACTTTACGTTTTATTGATTTGGGAATTTCCGCCACCACTTTTAATCCCAGCCGTTCCAGTTCAGCTTTTTCGCGCAGAACTGGGTCAAAGTAGTAAGCGGCCAAGGCAAGGGCGAGGCCAACGCCTAAGCTGAGAGCCAGCCGCAGTAATACATCTAGCCGCGAACTTAAGGAAACTGGTTTAGGGCCAACACTCGGCTGGTCTAGCGGTGTTACCACGGCGGGTTGGCCGCCCAACTGCGGAAACACATCTACATTTTTAGTTTGCAGAACTTTAGTGACGGCCGGCCCCAAAACGTTTAACCGTTCTGGATTAGTGTGCGTGAGAAACACGTTCAGGATGCTCCGCGCGTTATCCACCGCTTCAATGGAAGCGGCCACCTCCGCCGCTGAGAATTCCACGTTTTGCGCGGCTAGTTCGGCACTTACGGCGTTAGCAAACTCGCCGGTTCTAATCCAATCCTTCAGCCCACCTACAATGTATTCGGAAGTGACCCAACGATAATAGTTGGGGTCAAACACGGGGGCGGCGCTGGCGGCTTGCGGCTGGCCAGCCGTAAAGCGCAAAACCATGGAGTAAGACGTGACCGGCGCTTGATAGGTGACGGCACTGTAAGCGCCCACCACTAACAAAGGCAAAACCATCAGCCACCACCAGCGGCGGACGAATGTGAAAAGTTGAGTCAATTCCATAATGTGAAGTGCTTAACCACGAAGCCACCACGGGCACGAAGTTCACCAAGAAAATCTTTGTGCCCTTTGTCTTCTTAGCGGCTTGGTGGTTAACCCATTGCTAGCGTAAGTCTCCCTCAAGCGCATTAATGAAATCTTGGAGCGCGCCGCGCCCATCCACTCGCACCCGCGTCCACGTAAACCGGTCTGAAAATTGGTGCTGGCGGCCCGGGCGCGTCGTCACCGCGCCCCATAAGTTTAACTCACGTACCAGCTGGAGCGTGAGCGCATCATACTTGCCCGCCGGATAGCACAGAAAGCGCGGGCGTACGCCGATGTTCGCTTCTATAGATTGGATGGAGCCGAGAATCTCATAAAGTTGTTTATCCCGGTTTGCGCCCAATAACTGCGCGTGTGTTTTGGTGTGCGGCTCAATCTGCCAACCTTGCGCGTGGAGCTTTTGCAATTGCGGCCAAGTGAGGTAGGCCGGTAATTCTCGGTCTGCCAGTTCTGTAATTACAAACACCGTACCTTCAAAACCCAGCGGCTCCATTACTGGCGCGGCGTAATTGATGAGTTCACGGTAGCCGTCATCAAACGTGAGCACCATGGGCTTGGCGGGTAGAGCTTTGCCCGCCGCTAACGCCTCCAACACGGCGTACAAACTTATGGCGGTGTAACCCTGCTCGGCCAAATACTGCATTTGCGCGGCAAAATCAGCCGGTTGTACGGTTAGTCCCTTGCGGATTAAGTCTGCGTTGGCGGGCCACGGCTCCACGTAGTGATACATCAAAATGGGAACACGCACGCGGCGGCCAGCGGCGTTGGCATCTGGCGTAGCTTGCGGCGTAGGCGTGTGGGTGGCCGTGGCCGTAGCAGTGGGTGAAGGTGTGAGCGTGGGCGTAGCGGTAGCAGTAGCCGTGAACGTGGCCGTTGGAAGTGGCGTGGCCGTGCTGATAATGGGCGGCGGCAGAGTGGGCGCAAGGGTGGGCAACGGCGTGGCTTGCGGCGCACAAGCCGTTAGAACCAACAATAACAATAATAAGCGGCGCATCCTGAGGATGATAACATACGGCCCCGATGGCCTCTTCTAATGAAGTACCCAACTGGCTGTGGCGCACCGTAACGGTTGGCTTTTTTGCCGTGCTGGCGGGCGTGGGTGCGCTGGCTATCGCCCTCAGCCTCGGCGCGGCAGACCCGCCCCGCGCTGGCCCGTTGGCGTGGGATGAAATCTTTCAAGGCGATGTAAGCCGCTGGGAACTGGGCGCTTCAGAAGGCGCATCCATACAAGTCCGCGGCGGTGCGTTGGTAGCAGAGTTCACCGCGCCCGGCCAAACGGCGTGGGCCATCACCGCCGCGCCCACTGGAAGTTACACGCTAGAAATAGCCGCGGCCCAAGCTCAAGGTGAAATTGGCGCCGAGTACGGTGTAGTTTTTGATTGGCGTTCGGAGGCAGAGCACGCCGCAGTGCTCATCAACGGCAACGGTTATGCTGAAGCTTTCCGGCAAACGGGCGGCGGGCAAGCGGCGTGGTTTCCGTTTCAGCAGTGGCCGCACATTTTATACGGCGCCGAGGCCAACCGTGTGCGCGTGGATGTGGCGGGTGAGCGGGTGAGCGCGCGGATTAATGATGAATTGTTGTTTGAAACAGCAGACCTTCGGGGTTTTGAAAACCCCGAAGGTCTTAAATTGGGCGTTTTCGCCCGCGCGGAGGGTGCGGGGCAAGTAGTGTTTGGCTGGGTGAAGGTGTGGGTTGAGGAAAAATAAGTCAACGAATAGGAAACGAATAAACGAACGCCGCAAGGCGTAGAATTATTCGTTGAAAATTCGCTGACAAAGGGATGAATAGAAAAAAGCGCGCCAGCCTTAGCTAGCGCGCTTAGTGGAAAAAGTTTGCTTACTTCTTCAAAAAATTCGTCTTCAAAAAGTAATCTAGCCAAATGAAGGCGATGCCAGCGGTGGAGAGAAAGAGCAAGAGCACGTTGCTGTACGCAAACTTGTAGAGCGTGGTGCCAAAGCCAATGTTTTGAATGTTGAGTAACGGAATGGGGAAAGGCAGTGGAATCTTGAGAAAGATAATGCCAGCCGTAATCGCCAAGCCAAACACGGCGGAAATTGCAAAAACAGCAATGCGTTTGCCAGTCATAGTTACTCCAAATGATAACGAGTTATAAAGGGTGAACGGTTGAGATTTTATTCGATAAGGGCCAAGCCGTCAAAGATGGGGCGGTGATGAGGAGCAGAGGAATTGTTTATCATCCTGTAAGGGTGCATGGCCGTGTACCTTCATGTTTTTTACAACGTACTCAACGCATCCATATCCACCACCCAGCCTTTGAGGAGCAAAGCCTGCCCTGCGCTGGAAGATGAACCGCGCACTAGCGCCGCTGGGTCTGGGCCGCGCACGATGATTTGCCACCGGTATTGCCCCGAGATTTTGCTAAAAAACGCCGGGGCCGGGCCGGCAATATCCGTGTTGGGGTATTTGCCTTCTTTCAGCCGCAAACGTAAATGCGTCAGGACCGTCATCGCCTCGCGCTCGGCTTTGGCGGCATCCGCGTGGCGGTACAGCAGGCGCAGTACGCGGCGGAAGGGCGGCAGGCCCAAATCTTTGCGGTAGGCAATCTCCCGCTGATAAAACCCGGCGTAATCATGTTGTGCGGCGGCCTGAATGACGTAGTGTTCCGGCTGGTAGGTTTGCAAAATCACGCGCCCGCCCAGCAAGCCGCGCCCGGCCCGCCCAGCCACCTGCGTAAGTAATTGAAAAGTGCGCTCCGTGGCGCGGTAATCCGGCAGGCCTAAACCCACATCGGCGGAAATCACGCCCACCAACGTTACCATTGGCAAATCTAAACCTTTGGCAATCATTTGCGTGCCCACCAACACATTGGCCTGTTGCGTGCTAAAGGCGCGCAAAATCAGTTCATGCGCGCCCTTGGTGCGCGTCACATCCCTATCCCAGCGCAAAACGGTGGCCTGCGGAAATTCCGCTTGCACGGCCTCGGCTAATTTTTCTGTGCCCAAGCCAAAAAACTTGATGCGGGCGCTATGGCAGTTGGGGCAATGCTCCGGCTGAGGCTCACGGTGGCCGCAGTGGTGGCACGTCAGTTCATGCGCCGCGCCGTGGTGGGTGAGCGTGGTATCACAGTTGGGGCACTTCAACGCTTCACCGCAATCTCTACAAAACACAAACGTAGCCGTGCCGCGCCGGTTGAGAAATAAAATGGCCTGCTCACCCCGCGCCAGCACTTCTTCTAACTGCGTGCTCAGTTTGCGGCTGAACATGGTGAGGTTGCCCATGCGCAGTTCTTGCCGCATATCCACAATTTCCACTGGCGGCAAATCAATCATCTGCGTTTCATCGTTCACCGTTTGGTAACGCGGCTCAACGTGATATTTTTCCGCCTGCGCTTGCAGTTTGCGCGCGTGGCCCATAATGCGAAGCGGCATTTCTAGCAACTGGTAATCACCTCGCCGCGCGCGGAAAAACGTCACCACATCTGGCGTGGCGGAGCCGAGCAAACATACAGCCCCAAGTTGTTTGGCGTACTGCACGGCGGCCTCCCGCGCATGGTATGGCACACTTTGCGGCGGGTCTTGCTTGTAGGCTTCATCATGCTCTTCATCTAAAACAATCACACCGAGGTTGGGCAAAGGCGCAAACAACGCACTGCGCGCGCCAATCACAATATCCACCAAACCGAGGCGCGCGCGCCGCCACGTATCGTACCGTTCGCCTTCGTTCAGTTGGCTGTGCCACACGCCCACCCGGCCCGGAAAACGCGCGGCAAAGCGGCGCACCGTTTGCGGTGTGAGGGAAATTTCTGGCACCAGCACAATGGCGCGTTTGCCTTGTTGTAATGCTTCTTCCAACGCGCGGAGATAAATTTCAGTTTTGCCGGAGCCAGTAACGCCGTGCAGTAAAAAAGTAGTGGGCTGGGAGCGCATGGAAAGCCGCACGGCTTCCCACACTTTTTGTTGGTCTTCGGTCAGCGGCGGCGGAGAGTCCGCCACAAATTCTTGCCCGGCCAGCGGGTCACGCCACACTTCTTCTTCACCCAAATCCACCAATTCCATTTCGGCCAAGTCTCGCAAATCTTGCAGAGAGCAATTGGCGGCGGCGTACACCCATTGCACTTCCACCGGCTTGGCCTCGCGCGCCAAAAAATCTAGCGCGGCTTGCAAGCGGTGCGCTTTGGCCGGGGAACGGGAGAGTGTGCCGCGCACCGCTTCTAATTGCGTTTGATTGGCAATCAGCCGCGCGGTGCGGACGTGTTTGGCGTGAACGGACGGTGGTTCCAAGCGGCTGTGTTTACTCAGCACGCCGCGCCGCACCAACGTTTCCGCCGCTGGCCGCCAGTTCATCTTGGGCAACGCCCGGTCAATCTGCCGCGAGCGCAATGGCCCGCGTTCTGTTAGTAATTGAAGGATTTGTGATTGAAGGGGGTGGCTCGTTGTAAGCGCTTCGGCGCTCGCGCTCCCCACCAAACTATAAACGGCCTCTGCTTGTTTGCTCAGGCCGGGCGGAAGCATGAGGGTGAGCGCATCAATGTGTGGAACGAGATAGGTGTGAGCAATCCAATACGCCAAATCCAGTTGGGCACGGGTGAGCACCGGCTCTGGATCTACCAAGCCGATGATGGGCTTGACGCGTTCCACCGGCGCATCCTCACTCAAGCCCACTACCACGCCCTGCGCATCGCGCCCACTGAACGGCACGGTGACGAGGTGGCCCGCTTGCAGTTGTGCTTCTAAATCACGGGGAATTTCGTAGTGAAACGTGCCGCTGAGGCTGGCCACGTTCACGGCAATTTCGGCGTACATACTTGAAGTATACGTGAAACGTAAAACGCACTACCCAATTTGCGCCACCTTCACTCCCACTTCCATCTTCTCTTTCGCATTACCTTTGAAGATGCCGCGCGTCGGCGGCACATCGGCGTAATCACGGCCCACGGCCACGCGCACGTAATAGTCAGTCTGTTCACAGTTGTGGGTTGGGTCAACGGAAACCCAGCCACGGCCAACCACGTACACATCTAACCACGCGTGGGAGGCGGCAGTGTGGCCGTTGTTATACAAATAGCCGCTCACATAGCGCGCGGGCAAACCTTGGCTCCGGCAGGCCGCTAACATGATGTGCGCAAAATCTTGGCACACGCCACCGCCCAACGCCAGCGCTTTATCGGCGGTGGTGGTTACATCGGTCACGCCTTTTTCATACTTCAAGCCGTTAAAGAGCGCGTGCATCAACGCCAGGACGTTAGCGCGCACGTCACTACTTTCCATGTGAGAAACCGCCAAGCCCGAAAGTTCGGCCGTAAGTGGCGCATACTCCGTGGGTTGTAGGTAATCAAAATGGTCTAACGGGGCTAGCGGCTCACCCCAGCCCGTAAACCGTTTGGGTGTTTGCACTTCACTCACCGCCGCCACCATCAGTTTTTGATGCGGCTGTATCACATCAAAGTGCCGCACATCATTCCCAAATCGGTCAGTGTACTGATGTGTTTCTTCCAGCGGTTCAATGTTCAACTGAAAACTCAGCCGTTGTTGCCCATCGGCATTCAGCGGTTGAAGCCGCATCTCCGTGTAGGCTTCGCTAACGGGCTGGTCATAAATGAGCGTGGTGATGTGTTCGATGCGGAGGCGCATAATGGCGGGCGTAGGGGCGGAGCATACTCCGCCCCTACTATTGCTGTTGTTGCTGTTGTTGTCTTGGTCGTTCGTCTGGCAAAACCACACTGGTATTAAAGTAAGTGCGGGCAATGCCCTCGCCCACGGCGTTTAGGCGGTTGAGCAGTTCATCCAAGTATTTATCCATCTGGTCATTCAAAACTTCGGCCACGGTCAGATATTCTAAATCCGCGTTGAGGCGGCCGAGCAGGCGGCGCGGGTGGTCTGGCTTCAGGGCGCTGGCCTCACTCAGCATTTCTAAAGATTGCATGCCGCGCTTCACACAAAATAAAATCGCGCGCGGAAAATCTTGGCTGAGCAAAAGATATTCCACGACTTTATCAATTTGCAGGCTAAGGCCCTGCGTCCGCCGGAAGGGTTCAAACGCGCTACACGAGCGCAGAAGCGCCATCAGTTGCAGTGAGGCTTCCACGGAGCCTTCCGGCACGCGGCGCAAATCCATGTATTTGGCATCTAAAATTCGCACCGTTTTATCCGCCCGTTCCAAGTGCGCGCCCAACCGGATAAATTCATACGGCTCATTGTGCGTCATGGTGGCCAGCGTAATGCCCTGAAAGGCTTGAGAGCCATCACGCACCTGCCGGAAAAACTCATGGGGGCTTCGTTGCACCGCATCGTGGCTCGCCTCGCGCACCAAAAAATACAAGCGGTTAATATGCTCCCACATTTCACTAGAAATTTGCTCCCGCACACTGCGGGCATTCTCGCGGGCGCGCGTAATGCAGGCGGAAACCGCATTGGGGTTGAGCGGGTGCCAGAGCAAAAAATCTATCACCGCTTCGGTGGTGGCCGTCTGATAAATCTCGTAAAACAGCACGTCATCACCGTTCATAGCAATAATCGGTTGCCAACCAGCGGAGCTGTTAATAACGGCCAAATCCAGCAGAACGTTAAAGTTCACAGCCAGCAGGCGCGTAATATCTTCCGCCCGTTCAGTGTAGCGGGCCGTCCAGTACAAGGCTTCGGCAACTCTTGAGAGCATATCGTAAAACGTAAAACGTGAAGCGTGATGAATTTAGGGCAAAGACTCGGGCAAGGGAACGTGCTCAAGTAATTGTTCTAGGGATGGCAAGGGCTTGCCTACGCTGTATTCAGCTTTTTCTTCCCGCAAGGTGCGGCCACGTTGCTGTGGAATCATCGTTAACACCAATCGAATAATATGCGTGTGAAGTGCCATCCGGTGAAGCGTGACGGCCTCACCTAAGATAAACCGGCCTTTGTAATACCAATCTCTGCTTTCGCGCGCCGAACCGAGCGCATATTCATACATCCGCGCCCGATTAGGGCCAGTGCCATATGAATAGCCTTCTGCCAGATTAGCGCTGATAGAGCCAACTGCTTCATATAACTGAGCCGAAAGCTCCAAGGTGCGCTTATCTTTCATCAACCGCGTCACATCATGCCAAGCCAAATCAGAACTAAATAGCGCCAAGCGATAGGCTTCCATTTTCCACAGGGTATCGCCCGTAATCGCTTCAGGGACGTTTGCTTCCCAGTCCTTATAGTTCACAGGTTACTCCCTTCACTACATTAAACGTGATGCGTGAAACGTGGAACCAAACATGATAGGCGCTCATGTGAAGATTGAGCCATTGAATTAGATTCATCACGTTTCACGTTTTACGCCTCACGCAAAACCCACGTATCTTTACTCCCGCCGCCTTGGGAGGAGTTGACGACGAGTGAACCTTTGCGGAGCGCCACGCGGGTGAGGCCGCCCGGCACAATGGTGACTTTTTCGCCGTTGTAAAGAATGTAAGGCCGCAAATCAATGTGGCAACCGTACAACTCACTTTCCAAAATAGTGGGGTGGCGGCTTAGGGCCAGCGTGGGCTGGGCAATGTAATTGCGCGGGTTGGCCAGAATTTTGGCGCGGAAGGCCTCGCGCTCCGCTTGGCTGGCGTGCGGGCCAACCAACATGCCGTAGCCGCCACTCTCGTTCACAGCCTTTACTACCAGCTTATCCAAATTAGCAAGGATGTGGCTCAATTCATTTTCCCGCAAGCCAAGGTAGGTGGGTACGTTGTTGAGAATGGGCGTTTCATGCAGGTAATAATCAATCATTTCCGGCACAAACGCATACACGGCCTTATCATCAGCCACGCCAGTGCCAATGGCGTTAGCCAGCGTTACGTTTCCGGCGCGGTACGCGTTTACCAATCCGGCCACACCCAACATACTATCTTGGCGGAAGGTGAGTGAATCCAGAAAATCATCATCCACGCGCCGGTACAGCACATCCACCAGTTTAAGGCCACGCGTGGTGCGCATGTACAACTTGTTGTTGTGCGTCACCAAATCGCGGCCTTCCACAATTTCAATGCCCATTTGGCGTGCGAGGAAAGTGTGCTCAAAGTAAGCCGAATTGTGTAGGCCGGGCGTGAGCAATGCCACCGTAGCATCGGAGAAGCCGTGCGGCGCAACCGAGCGCAAAGTGTTGAGCAATTCTTGCGGGTAATGCTCCACCGGCTCCACGCCGTAACGCGCAAACAAATCGGCAAACACGCGCTTCATCACTTGCCGGTTTTCTAGCATGTAGCTCACGCCCGAAGGGGAGCGTAAGTTATCTTCAAGGATGAAGTACTCGCCGTGGCCATCGCGCACCAAATCGGTGCCCACAATATGCGTATAAACTTTTTTAGGAACGCTCAGCCCCACCATCTCGCGCCGGAAGTACTTGGCGCCAAACACCAATTCTTCGGGGATGCGTTTGGCACGCAAGATGCTTTGGTTGTGATAAATATCATCTAAGAAGTGATTGAGGGCGATAACGCGCTGAGTGAGGCCTTTTTCAATTCTTTGCCATTCGGCCGGTGGAATCAAGCGTGGCACTAAATCAAACGGAAAGATGCGCTCCACGCCCGCTTCTTGGCCGTACACCGTAAACGTGATGCCTTGATAGAGAAAAGCAGCATCGGCCATGCGGCGGCGCTCGGTGAGCGTGTCCGCCGTCATCGTTTGCAGTTGGTCATGCAGAATCTGATAGTGGCCGCGCGGCTGGCCGGGCGCGGCAAACATTTCATCATAAAAATTATCTAGGGGGTAAGTTTGGGTGAGGATGCCCGGAGCCGCCATGCCGCAAGTGTACCCGCCCTGCGCCAGAGGGCAATGGTGAAGATAAACAGCGGATAGGCGCGGATAAAACGAAGCCTAACTGGCCGGCTCAGCTTCGGGCGGCGCGGCCTCCGTTGGGGGTTTGAGGAGGCTCACCAACACGCGCGCGATGCGTAGGCCATCTAAGGCTTCCACACGCAACCGCAAACCATCGGCTTCCACCACATCGCCCACTTTGGCCATGCGGCCCAACCGGCCTAGCGCGTAACCCGCAATCGTATCGTAGTATTCGTCCTTCAAACTCAAGCCCAAGGCTTCGTTCACCGTTTCAATCAGTGCCAAGCCTTCCACCAGCGCGGAACCATCCGGCAAACGCTGTATCTCCGGCGTAGTTTTATCAAACGGGTCTTGCACCTCCCCCACAATTTGCTCCACCACATCCCCCAGCGTAACCAAACCAGCGGTGCCGCCGTACTCATCTAACACAATGGCCATGTGCTGTTTCTTGGCCCGCATCTGTTGCAAAAGGTTATCGAGTCTGAGCGTATCAGGCACAAAAATGGCTTCGCGCAGAAGGCCACGGATGGTGGCCGTGTGGCGTTGGTCGTGTTGCACGCGCACCAAATCTTTCACATGGGCAATGCCAATGATGTGGTCTAAATCACCCTCGTACACCGGAAATTTGGAGCGCGGGTTTTTGATAGAAAGATGAATGAGTTCATGGATGGGCGCATCGGCATCCACGGCCAATATTTCCGTGCGTGGAACCATTACTTCGCGCGCGGTGAGTTCGCCAAAATCAAACACGGCGTGCAACATCTCCCGCTCGCTATCTTCCAGCACACCGCTTTCTTCAGAGGCCTCTACGAGCAGTTTTAGCTCTTGCACAGAATAGCCCGCCTCCGCGCCACTGATATTGCTCAGGCCAAACAAGCGGAGCACCAGCGCCGCCGCACCGTTAAGGCCCCAAATAAACGGGCGCGAAACAGCGCCAATAACGAGCACGATTTGGCTAACGGCCAAAGCCACGCGCTCGGGATATTTGATGGTGATGGTTTTGGGCACTAATTCACTGAGCACCACGCTGATGAAGGTGACCGTTAGAAAGGAAATGATGGCTGAGATAGTCCGCCGGGTGGCTTCATCCAGCATTTGCAGGGGCCAATCCAGCGCAGAGACGAAGAGCGCGGTGAGCACTGGCTCACCCACCCAGCCCATGCCAATGCCAGCCATCGTAATACCTAATTGCGTGGTGGCGATGTACCGATCCATATCCGCTACGATTTGTTGCGCGGCGCGGGCCCCGGCCACGCCTTTAGCGGCGAGCTCTTCTAAGCGGGTTTTGCGCACACGCACCATGGCATATTCTGCCGCCACAAAAAAGGCGTTGAGGGTTAATAAAGCCAACAAAGCCACAAAGTTCCAGAAATTAAGTTCAGGCATATAAGAAATTAACCACTAAGACACCAAGACTGTAAAAGTTCTCAAAAGTCATTCCAAACAGATACACAAATCCTTGTTACGGCTGAGGTGGCAAACCTAAGCTGAGCAAGGCGCTTAATATCAAAATAAAGGCCGCAATTTCCAGCCAGCGGTGGCGGGTAAAAGGCTGAAGGTCTTCCACCTTCAATTCTGGTTGGCGCATGGCCGGCGTGGGGCGTTGAGCAATAACGGCCCACGCCGGCCCCAGCAACCACGCCAGTACCATGCCGCCCAGTAAGCCGCCAATCAGCCCCCACACATCCAGCCGAATGAACAGGCTGGCGATAACCATGAGGCTGGCGAAGACCAACAACGATTCTAGGGCGCGGTGGCTCCGGGCGCCTAGTAAGCCGCGATGCCGAAAGAGAAAAGACATTTCGGCACCGATGAGGCCGCTGATGGCACCCCCCGCGCCAATGGACGGAAGCGGTGAGATGAGGGCCCCCAGCACTGCGCTGGTGAAGCCGGAGAGGATAAAAAGGAGGCCGAGGCGGAGCGGGCCAAAAATCTGCTCTACCTCGCGGCCTAAAATATAAATGGTATAGGCGTTGATGAGGATGTGAAACCACGCGCCATGCACAAACGTGGACGTGAACAGCCGCCAAAACTCACCACGGCTCAAACTATGCACATCGCGCATGGCCCACGCCAACACCCAATCTTCCCCGGTGGAAATTTGCACGCCCAACTGCACCAAATACACCCCCACGAGCACGGCCAAAACCACAAAGGTGGCGCGCGGCGGATGGTTGGGCACACGCACCCAACCCGGCTCAGGCGGTGGTTCAGAGTTCATAGCGTTACTTTGCGCGGGTGCACGCGGCTGTGTTCCGCGCGAATGATGGCGATGATTTCATCCACGGTAGTTTCTAAAGCGTAATCGGGATTCACCACGCAGTAATCAAATTCTTTCATGCGGTCTAGCTCGCGCCGCGCGGTGGCAATGCGCAATTTTAGGCCTTCGGGCGTTTCGGTTTTGCGCTCACTCAGGCGGCGCACCAATTCTTCTTCACTGGCGGGCGCTAAAAAGATGAGCACCGCGCCCGGTGAGAGCAGGCGCACACTGGCCGCGCCTTGCACATCTAGCCGCATCACCACGTCTTTGCCAGAGGCCAGCGCATCGCGCACCTGTTGTTTAGGGATGCCTTTATAATCGTTGTACACGTGCGCCCACTCCAGCAATTCTTCTTTTTCAATCATCTCGGCAAATTCGTCTTTGGAGATGAAGAAGTAATCACGCCCGTGCACCTCGCCGGTGCGGGCGGCGCGGGTGGTGGCCGTTACTACAAAATGAAACGGCATCCGGCGTTCTTTCATGCGTTGCAGGACGGTATCCTTGCCCACGCCGGACGGCCCTGAAATGACCACCAACAACGGTTCCCGCCGCGCTACATCAGACCAATCATCAGCCACAATTGTTTTCCTTGAGAGCTAGAGTGCGGGTTATTATAATGGAGCGAGAACAACCAGTGAACGGTAAATAGTAGGCCGTGAACAGTGGCGGCTGAGTGTGTGCCCCTGCTCGCGGTTGACTGGTTACTGACTAACAATTTATGCCTACCTACGATTATTTCTGCCCCACCTGCCAACAACGTGTTTCCATTTATCAGAGTTACAAGGATTATGGCAAAAAAGCCGTGGCCTGCCCCAACTGCAAAGGCAAAAAGCTGAAGCGGCTAATAAACAAAGTGCGTGTGCTGAAGAGCGATGACCGCCGCTTGGAAGATATGAGTGACCCGACTTCCATGTTGGGCGGCTTGGATGAGGACGATCCCCGTTCCATTGGGCGGGCGATGCGGCGGATGAGCCAAGAGATGGGCGGCGAGGCCGAATTGCCGCCAGAATTGGATGAGGTGACGCGGCGGCTGGAATCTGGCGAAGCGCCGGAATCCATTGAGAAGGATATGCCAGAGTTGGCCGAGGGTGCGGGTGGCGGCATGGGCGGTATGGGTGATGATTATTGAGAATAGGAGAATTTGCCAACGAATGGGCAACGAATAAACGAATGCCGTACGGCATAAAGACCATTCGTTGACGAATTTTGTATGAACACCCTCCCTCAACTCCTCAGCGATTTAGTCGCCATCAACTCCATCAACCCAGATTTGGTATCTGGGGCGGCGGGTGAGGCGGCGGTGGCGGCGTACATTGCGGCTTGGCTAGAGAAGGCCGGATTAGAAGTGCAATGGGACGAAGCCATTGCCGGGCGGCCCAACGTGATTGGCATTGCGCGCGGCACAGGTGGCGGCAAAACGCTTCTGCTCAACGGCCACATGGATACGGTGGGCGTGATGGGCATGACTCAACCTCACCAACCCTACATTCAAAACGGGCGGCTGTACGGACGTGGCGCGTATGATATGAAAGGCGGCGTGGCGGCCTGTATGTTGGCAGTGGCAGCGGCCAAGCAGGAAAAATTGCGCGGCGATGTAATTTTTACAGCGGTGGTGGATGAAGAATACGCCGGGCGCGGCACGCAAGCTATTGCGCAACGTTACCGCGCGGAGGGGGCCATTATTGCCGAGCCGACTGAAATGCAGTTGGTGGTGGCCCACAAAGGTTTTGTGTGGCTAGAGGTGGAAACGCACGGCGTGGCCGCGCACGGCTCTCGGCCAGATTTGGGCGTGGATGCTATTGCCCAAATGGGCCGCGTGTTAGTTGAAGTGGAAAACTTGGCGCACGCCCTGAAAACAAAACCCGCGCATCCGCGTTTGGGGCATGGCTCGTTGCACGCTTCGCTCATTCAGGGCGGGCAAGAACTTTCCAGTTACCCGGAACGCTGTGTACTTTCCATTGAGCGCCGCACGCTACCGGGCGAAACGGCGGAAACGGTGCAAGCAGAATTTGAAGCCGTGCTGGAAAAATTAAGCCGCGCGGATACTACGTTCAAAGCGGAAGCGCGACTGGGCGTGGCCCGTTCACCGTTAGAAACGCCGGAAGAGGCTGAGATTGTGCGTGTAGTTCAGCAAACGGCGGCGCAAACGCTGAAACAGCCGTGCGTGCTCACCGACGTGCCGTATTGGACGGATGCGGCTACATTGTGGGCGGCGGGTATCCCAACCGTGCTGTTTGGCCCCACCGGCGCGGGCGCACACGCGGTGGAGGAGTGGGTAGATTTAGAAAGCGTGCAAAAATGTGCGGAGATTTACCTAGCGGCGGCGCGGACGTTTTGTGGGTAACGTGCTAGCTAAAGAAGAATGAGCTTAGATCTTTCGCACGATAAAACTTGTAGAAATCAAAGCGCATGCATTCGCGCTCAAGATGACGCCCCGCAATAACCAATACACTAATAACTAATCTTCAATTCTCTGCTTAATCACATCCCACACCTCCGCTTCCAACGCTTCCAAATCTTGCGCCGCATCTAGTTTCACCCAGCGGGCAGGTTCTTGTTGCATTAGTTCTAAGTAACCGGCGCGCACGCGGGCGTGAAATTCAAGCGCGTAATCATCCAGCCGGTTCCACTCCGCCGCGTTGGTTTGACGGCGGCGCAGGCCAGTTGCAGCATCAATATCAAACAACAACGTTAAATCTGGTGTGAGGCCGCCGGTGGCAAAAATGGTAATGGCCTTTAA
>JAEURM010000099.1 GCA_016789245.1 Anaerolineales bacterium | reverse complement strand
CGGAACGGTAAAAACAGATGAAGCGGATAAAGGCGGATGAAACGTATAATTGACCCTATCGTCCAGACCTGTCAGGTGACGTGCATAAAACCCTGAAAATCAGGGCTGTTTCTCATCCCACCTTACAGGTCTTAAATACTCAAAAATTCCGTTTCCTCCGTTTCGAAAAAAACATGCCTGATTATTTACACTTTGCTGAAGCCTTAGCCCGCGAGGCGGGCGCTATTTTGCGCGAAGGTTATGGCCGCGCGGAAAACATTCAATATAAGGGTGCGGTGGATTTGGTGACCGAGTATGACCACCGCGTTGAAAACCTGATTTTGAGCCGCTTGCGGGAACGTTATCCCGCCCACACTATTTACGCCGAAGAAAGTGGCCGCTCGGCGCACGGCAGTGATTACGAATGGCTGATTGACCCCTTGGACGGCACAGTAAATTTTGCCCACGCCGTGCCGTGCTTCGCCGTTTCCATTGCCCTGACGTACCGCGGCCAACTGCAAATGGGCGTGGTGTATGACCCATTGCGCGATGAACTGTTTATGGGTGAGTTGGGGCAAGGGGCCACGCTGAACGGCCAACGCTTACACGTGAGCGCCGAGCGCGAGTTGGGCAAGAGCCTGCTCACCACCGGCTTCCCGTATGATGTACGCACGAGCGCCCTCACCAATTTTGCCGAGTTCATGGAATTTTACAAACGCTCTCAAGCCGTGCGCCGCCCCGGTTCCGCCGCGCTAGATAGTTGCTATGTGGCCGCTGGACGCTTTGATGGCTACTGGGAATATAAAATGAAGCCGTATGATATTGGCGCGGGCGCGCTGATGGCGCAAGAAGCCGGTGGCCGCGTGACCACCGCCGCCGGTGACCCGAACTTCCTCGGCCACATCTCGATTGTGATTTCCAACGGACATATTCACGAACAAATGTTGGAAGTTTTGCGAGAAGTGGGGACACAGTGGCAGTGAGTGCTTCCCTTCTGGCCCAGTTTTCCATTTTGACTCTTGACTCATAGACAAACTTCGATATAATAACACATAGACGGTTATCAATATGACGAAGCTTGACCCAGTTGATTTTGCCAAAGCCATTGCGGATGCCACGCGCCAGCAGATTATGAAGTTGTGCTGTTGCGAGTGGTGCTCCGTTTCTGAACTGACGGAGCAGACCGGCGTATCTCAACCCACTGTGTCTCATCACCTCGCCATCCTTGCCAAAGCTGGCTTGGTGGATTCACGTTCCGAGGGCAAGCAAACGTTTTACACCCTTAACCAAGAGCGCATGGCTTTTTGTTGCGGCCAGCTCATGCTCACCTTTGCGCCCGAAGAAAAAGCCACCGAACTGGTGAAGAAAGCCGTAAGTTAACGCGGCTTTTTTTTGCCGCGATGCATAGACGAGTATCTATTTAGGAGATCCCCATGAGTAATGCTGAAGAAATTAAATCTGCTGTGCGCGAACGCTATGCCGAAATTGTGCTTACGCCCCAAGCGGCCAGCCATAGTTGTTGCGCACCGGCCAGCGCCGTTGAGTGTGGCTGTATGAATGAAAGCTACGCCCAACTGCCCGGCTACGTGCCGGACGCCGATTATGGCTTGGGCTGTGGCTTACCAACCGAAACGGCATATTTACAGCCGGGCCAAACCGTTTTGGATTTAGGCTCCGGCGCGGGCAATGATGCCTTCGTAGCGCGGGCCATCGTGGGCGAGAGCGGCCACGTTATCGGCGTGGATATGACGGCGGCGATGATTACCAAAGCGCGCGCCAACACAACCAAACTCGGCTTTACTAACGTGGAGTTCCGTTTAGGTGAGATTGAAAACTTGCCTGTGGAAGCCAACACCGTGGATGTGGTGGTGAGCAATTGCGTGCTTAACCTTGTGCCGGATAAAACCCGCGCGTTTGCCGAAGTTCTGCGCGTGCTCAAGCCGGGCGGCCACTTCAGCATTTCAGATATTGTGGTGGAAGGCGAACTGCCCGAAGCCATTCGGCAATCTATGGAGGCGTATGCGGGGTGTGTGGCAGGCGCCATTCAAAAAGCAGAGTATCTGCAACTGATTGAGCGCACAGGTTTTGTGGCGGTGCGTGTGGCCAAAGAAAAAGCGGTGGCCGTGCCCGATGAACTGGCCGTGGAAGCGTTGGGCGAAGCCGGAGCCGCGCAAGCAAAGGCCAGCGGCGCGCGTTTGCTTAGCGTGACTGTGTATGGCGAGAAGCCATTGGCGTAAAGATAAAGATGGAAATAAAGATTCGCCCAGCCACAGCCGCCGATTGGCCGCCGGTGGCCGCTCTGCTCCAAGCGGCGCAATTACCGCTGGAGGGTGCGCAAGCCCACCTCTCCAATTTTATTCTGGCATTTCAGGATAATGAGTTGTTGGGTTGCGCTGGGCTAGAAGCTTATGGCGAAAGCGGCTTACTCCGCTCTGTGGCGGTGAAAGAAACGGCGCGAGGCACCGGCGTGGGCGGGCAGTTGGTGCAAGCGGTTTTGCAGGCGGCGCGCGGCGGCGGAATGCGGCGTGTGCTCCTGCTCACCGAAACGGCGGCCCATTACTTCCCGCGCTTTGGTTTTCAAACCATCACCCGTGCTCAAGCGCCGCAGGCCGTGCAAGCTTCAGAAGAATTCACCACCGCCTGCCCAGCCTCAGCCACGGTGATGATGTTAGATCTGTGTGGGGCGGAGCATACTCCGCCCCACACCTAAGAGAGGAGGTGAAAAAATGAACTGGCTTTTGAATGACCCCGGATGCTGTGACGATGAAAATTGTTGCGGCGCAGGCAGTGGCTGTTGCGGCAACTAACCGCCGCCCCTCCGAGAGGACTGCAGGCCTCTCGGAACATCACCCCTCCGCAAACTCCTTAATCAAATGCCCAATAAATTTTTGGCACTGCCAGTAATCATCCAGCCGCACATTTTCATTGGGTGCGTGGGCGCGCGTGCCCGGGTAACCGCCGCCCGCACATACCACTGGAATGCCCAGCAGAGTCAAAATCGGGTGAATTGGCCCTGAGCCGCCGCTCATCGGGTCAAGCACTGGGTCTGCGCCGTACACCGTGCGTGCGGCGCGAATGGCGGCCTGCACCACTTCTGCATTAGCGGGAGTGCGCCCGGCATGTTCGGCACTAAAGCGCAAAATCTCAATATCTTCAAAACCACGTCGGTCTAAATGCTGGCGGAGCAAATCGTAAATCAACTCCGGCGTTAAGTTGGGCACCAAGCGGAAATCTAATTTGGCGCGCGCTTCTTTGGGCAAAACTGTTTTTGCGCCCTCGCCGGTGTAACCCGTTTCAAAGCCGCACACCGTGAGCGTGGGCGTGAAGCGTAGGGCGCGGCTGGCCTCCCGCGCGCTCATGCCGTTGTGAAAACCACTAATGCCGTACAGTTTCTGCACGCGCTCAGCGTCAAACGGCACGGCATCCACCAACGCCAAATCTTCTGCGGTGGGCGGCAGAACGTGCTCCCAGTAATCATCCAACGTAATGTTGGGCGTGGCGGAGCCAGCGGCATCTTGTGGGCGGAGGGAATTGAGCGCCCACAGCAAGCGCCACGGCGCATTAGGCAAAAACGGCGCGCCGCCAGAATGCGCGTCCACGTCCATCATCTTTAAGCGCAATTCAAAATACGCAATGCCCTTCAAGCCGAGGGTGAGCGTGAATTGATCCAGCTCGTTCTTGCCGCCGAATTCCCACAAACAGCCATCCGCCTTCAGTAGTTCGGCGTGTTCTAGCGCAAAGTGTTCTAAGTTGGGGCTTCCAATTTCTTCCTCGCCCTCAATTAGCCATTTAATTTTGAGTGGCAGTGGCCCCATCGTGGCCAGCCACGCTTCAATGGCCTGCATCCGGCACATTTGGTCACCCTTGTTATCCGCCACGCCGCGCGCAAACAGCTTGCCCTCGCGCACAGTTGGTTCAAACGCCGGAGAGTCCCACAGTTCCAACGGCTCCGGCGGTTGTACATCGTAATGGTCATAGATCAACAACGTGCGTGGGCCTTCACCCATTTCACCGTACACCACCGGGTAGCCTTTAGTGGGGATGAAGCGCGTCTGGAAGCCGCGTGCTTCTAAACGTTCTTTTACCAAGTGCGCCATTTCCGTCATCCCCACGTTTTGCGCGGCAATGCTGGGTTGAGCGCAGTAACGTTTTAGCTCCGCCAAATTCTGGTCACGGTGTGCGTCTAGGTAGGCGTAAAATTTTTCCATGATGGGTGTTTCACCACGAGGACGCAAAGAACACTAAGCTCACTGAGATTTTTTCGGGAACTTGGTGGCCTTCACATTCTTCGTGGTTAATGGCTGTTTGGGGCATTGTACCGGCCTTTGACGAAGCACGCTAAGCGCAGTATGCTTGCGGTATTGTTCAGCTCAAGATTCAAGGAGACCCCCCAATGACAGCCACCCGCTGGGAATATTGTGTCCTCACCCGTTTAAGCAACGGCCCTGATTCAAAATGGTACGTCAATCGCCTATTCGATTACAGCGAACCCATTATGCCGGTGGAAGTAACGGCGGATGAATTTCGCAAGTACAACGAAGAGTTTGATGTTCTGCACGCCTCGCTGGTGTATCCCATTCTGCCCATCGTGCTCAACCGGTTAGGCGCGGATGGTTGGGAGCTATTGGATGATATGAACACCGGCCTCACCGGCGGTGAAGGTTTGGTGTTCCGCCGCCCACTGGAAGCCCCGCCCGCTACGGCTAAACCCAAGCGTGGCGCTTCTGCTAAAACCACAGCGGCCCGCAAAAAGCCTGCTCGCCGCCGCAAGTAACTCTGGTTTATGCCAGCCGCCTCGCACTGGGTGAGGCGGCTTTTTTATTCCGGTTTACCCTACTCATTCGCGCTTAGAATGACGTTGAAATCCTCATCCTTGCGCACCGCCTGTAACTCGGTATGATTGGCCTGTGAACTACCCTCAACGCGACTTTGCCGCCAACCAAATGGAGTGGCTGATTTTCAATCTCCGCTGGTTGATTATTGCGGCCATTGCGGCTTCCCTGTTTATTGGCCCCAACCCTACCAAACCCGGTGATGCTGATTTTGCATTGCTGGTGACGTTGGTGGTGTTTAACGCCCTCATCGCGCTCCTTGAATTCTTCAACTTTTGGAAGCCCGGCCTGATTTTGGCCGCGTTAGTGGTCGATGCGGTTTTAGGCGTGGCGTTGTTTGTCAGCACCGGGGCCTTGCGTGGCCCGTTATTATGGATTGGCCTCCTTCCCGCCCTCACGGCCGCTCTGCGGTATCGCTGGCTTTCGGCTTTGTTAGTCACTGTGCTGTTTCATGCCGCCTTGGTACTTGTTCTCAGCTTTTTCCCTCGCTGGAACTCGGCACAATTTTTGCAGATCGGCTTGGCCGCGATTACGGTTTTAGCCGGCACGGTGGTGGCGCGGCTAATTGCAGGCCGCCTGCGCCGCCACTTGTATGATTATTACGGAGACCCCGCCGCCAACGCCCGTCGCGCTCAGAATCTCCGCAAGCGCGCCCAAGCCATTTACGATATGGCGTCCATGGTTTCTGCTACCCAAGATTATGAGCGCGTGTTGGATGCGGCCCTGAACTTTGGGGCGATGGGCGCCGAAGGCCAAGCTACACCCGCCTCTAAAATGGTGGCGGCGGCGCTGATGTTTAATGGTGATGAATTACGAGTGCGTGCGGGTTGGCGTTTGCCCCCGGCAGATAACCGGGTAGTGTGCTCGGCGCGGGAAGGTGTGTTGGCCCAAGTGGCCCGGATTGGTGACCCGATGAGCATTAACGAGCCAGACCGTGACCCGGAACTGCAACAGTTTGTGGGCTTCCGCAATTGCCGCTCTTTGCTGGCCTTACCCTTGCGCGTGGGATTAGAAACACACGGCGCGGTGCTATATGGCCACACCGAAGCTGAATTTTTTGATGATGACCAACGCGCGTTTTTTACGGCGATGGTGAACCAAGCCATCATTGCGTTGCAAAACGCCCAACTGTACAAAAGCCTGCGCGCCGAAAAAGAGCGCCTGCTTCAAGTGCAGGAAGAAGCCAATAAGAAACTGGCGCGTGATTTGCATGACGGCCCAACACAGGCGGTGGCCGCCCTCGCCATGCGGGCCAACTTCACCCGCCGGTTGATGGAACGGGATAGCAAGCAAGCGGGCGAAGAGCTCTTCAAAATGGAAGATTTGGCGCGGCGTACTACGAAAGAAATCCGCCACATGCTGTTTACGCTCCGCCCGTTGGTGTTAGAGAGCCAAGGCCTCTCTGCCGCCCTCAAGCAGTTGGCGGAGAAGATGGGTGACACGCACGGCCAAAACGTGGTGGTGGAAGCGGATGCCAGCTTGGAAGACCGGCTGGAGAAGAATCAGCAAACCGTTTTGTTTTACATCACGGAAGAAGCGGTGAACAACGCCCGCAAGCACGCCCAAGCCGAGCATATTTGGGTGCGGCTGAAAGCTAACCACGATACGTTGATTTTGGATATTCAGGATGATGGCGTGGGCTTCAACGTGGGCGAAGTGAATGATGGCTATGACCGGCGCGGCAGTTTGGGTATGGTAAACATGCGCGAGCGCGCCGAGATGTTGAGCGGCACGGTGAAGATTGATTCGGCGGAAGGCAAAGGCACACGCATTACGGTGCTGATGCCGCTCAGCGAGAACTAACATGGCCCCGCAACCTCGCCGCAAGGCCAAGCGCAAACTCAAGTATGAAGTGCCGTGGAACCCGGAGCGCGTGAAGGCCCTGCGTGCACACATGGGCCTCACTCAGTCGCAATTTGCGGAAGAGCTGGGAACCCTGCAACAAACCGTGAGCGAGTGGGAATGCGGCTACCACACCCCCAAAGGCACCTCCGTCAAACTCCTCCACCTCATTGCCGAGCGCGCTGGCTTTACCTACGGCAGTAAGGCGGCGGAGGATGAAACGTCTAAGTCTTAACTCACAACTTGGTTTCACACTCGGCCAGGTCATGATATAAGTTCACTGAATTATATTGGGGTTCCGAAATTCATATTCAATGACAAGCGTAGGCGGCTTGTATTCTTCATTTTCTATGCCGCGAATATAGCCTATAAATCGCCGATGAGTGCCAGCATCACCCCCGGTTGCTCCGCCAATTAGAATCGCAAGCGCATTGCCTAGTTGCCAATCAGGATTCTCAATTACCGCCTGGATAATTGGGCTTAGGTCAGGGGTTGTGCGGACTTCTCCAAGTCTCCACGCATCCCGGGTTGAAATACGCCATGGGATCGCCACAGAAGTTGCCGGTCTATTTCGG
>JAEURM010000098.1 GCA_016789245.1 Anaerolineales bacterium | reverse complement strand
GGTGAGGTAACTAATACAGCGCCGCGCATCTAAAACGTAAGGTTGCGGAAAGGCGCGGGTGGGGCAAGCGGCCAAACAGCGCGCACACGTGCCGCACTGCGTCTCGCGGCTGGGCTGGTCATATTCATCAAACGTGGCCGTGGTAAGCAATTCACCCAAGAAGAAGTGACTGCCACGCCGTGGATGAATGAGCATGGTGTTTTTGCCAATAAAGCCCAGCCCAGCTTGCCACGCATGGTCGCGCTCCAAAATTGCGCCGGTATCCACATACGCCCGCGCTTCAATCTTCAGCCACGCCGCTAGTGCCCCCAAGCGTTGCTCAAGTATTCTGTGATAATCTGCGCCCCACGCATACTGCGCCATGCGGCCACGTGTGGGGTCATTCAAAAAAGAATCCGGCAAGCGCAGAGTGCTGAAATCAACCCCAACCAGAATCAGCGATTGCGCGCCGGGCAAAATCACATTCAAATCGCGCCGCCGCGCCACTCGGTCAGCGCGCGCCATATAGCTCATCTCACCGTGCATCTCGTTCTCAATCCAGCGCAAGTACGCGGCCAAGTGCGGGGCCGGGCGCGCGGGCGTAACGCCCACTAAATTGAAGCCTAGGGCTTGCGCGCGCGCTTTGAGTTGAGCGGAGGAGAACATGCTGTTGGTATTATCACCGATTTGAGAAGGCGTAAAACGTGATGCGTGAAACGTGGGAGGCGAAGCGCCCATCACCCTTCGGCAAGCTCAGGGCAGGCCGTTTAACGTTATACTCCCGCCGTGCAAAACAAAACGCATTGGCTTCTACTCGCCCTGATCTTAGCCTTTGGCCTGTGGGCGCGGTTGTGGCGTTTGGAGAGCCTGCCGCCCGGCCTGTATACGGATGAAGCCTTTTACGCGCTAGACGCGGTGGACGTGATTGACGGTGCGCGGCCCATTTACTTTCCGGCTAATAATGGGCGTGAGCCGCTGTTTATGTACTTGCTGGCTGGCAGTATTCAGTTACTGGGGCACACGCCGCTGGCCGTGCGCTTGCCCGCCGCCATTTTAGGGAGCCTCACCGTTTTGGCCGCATATGGTCTGGGCCGCACTTTGTTCAATCCACGCATTGGCCTAATGGTGGCCGCCTTCACCGCCGGAAGTTTATGGGCCATTGCCCTCAGCCGCATTGGTTTGCGTGCCAACACACTGCCGCCGCTGGCCGCGTTAATGATTGTGGCGGCTGTGCAAGCGTGGCGGGCGCATCAAACCCATTCAACACGCAAAGCTCAGTGGCTTACGGTTTTCGCTGGCGTGCTTTTCGGATTATGTTTCTACACGTACATCGCCGCCCGCCTCATCCCGCTCTCATGCGTGGCGATAGGGCTTTTCTGGTATATTGCCAAACGCTCGTCCTTTCCAACAACTCGTTGGCTGGTCGCTTTCGCCGTGCCCGCCCTGCTCGTCATAATGCCACTAGCCGTTTTTGCCCTGCAAAACCCGGCGGTGTACTTTGGGCGCGTGGAGCAAGTTTCGGTGATAGATCAGGGCGCGCGTTCGCTCTTTGACAATTTATTCGCAGTTTTAGGCATGTTCATCTGGCAAGGAGATTTGAACGCCCGCCACAATTTGCCCGGCCGCCCCGTGTTTGATTGGGTGCTGGGCGCTCTGTTTTGGAGCGGCGTGGCGCTGGCCACATACCGTGGCTGGGCCAAGCGAGAGTTGGCCTGTGTGCTGGCGCTCGTTTGGTTAGCCACCATGCTCCTGCCCACTTGGCTTTCCAATGAAGCCCCGCACTTCTTGCGCGCTATCGGCGCCATTCCTATCGTCTTCATCTTCCCCGCCCTTGCGTTAGAGTGGCTGTGGAACAGAACCAACCGGCTGGGCCAGGGCGTAATCAGTTTGGTGTTGAGCGGCTCGGTACTCTTCAGCGCCGCCACATACTTCACCACTTACGCTCAAGATGAGCGCGTGCCTTTTTACTTTCAATCTGCGCTCACCACATTGGCCCAAGAAAGCAATTCGTATTTGGCAGAGCCAAAGCAACAACTGTATTTAGATGCCCAACTGTGGGAGAAATTTCCGGCTTTGCGTTTTTTGATTGGTGCGCGCCCTAACTTAAACCTGATCAACCCCGAAGCGGCGGCAACGCCCTTAAACGCAGAAGCCGCGCGGCTGGTACTCCGGCCCACCTTTGGCACGGCCGTGGCCTTAGCCGCGTGGCCCGCACCCACCCGCTTTAAGAATGAAGTAGGCGCTTTCTATCGCAATGATAATGAAGCCGAAACCTACCCGCTGTACACTACCTTTACGCGCCAGCCTTTACTTACCAGCCATCAGCCGTTAGCTAATTTTGGAGCGGTGCAATTATTAGCGGTGCAGGCCACCCCCACCGAGAAAGGCTACGCTGTTACGCTCACTTGGGCGGCCACCCAACCAATCAATGAAGACTTGCATATATTTGTGCATCTGAAAGATGGGGAGGCAATGGTGGCGCAATCTGATAACGGACTGGGTGGTTTGTACGCCGCGCCGCAGTGGCGGCCCGGTGACCAAGTGGAACAGACGGAACTCATCACTGTGGCGGAGGAACTCCACCCCGCGCGGCTACGTCTAGTTATGGGGCTCTATCGCTATCCCTCTGGGGAGCGGCTGTTGACGGGCACGCAGGATGCAGTAGAGTTACCCATGTTGAACGTGCTTCCCAAGTAGAAAGGTGATGCTGATGCATAAATTGACTTATAAGTGGCTCTTGGGCTTACTGGCGCTGGCGGTGTTAGCTTCACTCCGGCCCTTGGCCGCTCTGGCGAAACCACTGGCCCAAAGCACCAACACACCTACCATCACTTTTACGCCTTCCCAAACACCCACGCGCACCTTGACGTTAACTCCTAGTTTAACGTTTACGCCCAGCCGCACGCCCACCCGCACCAACACCCCTTCGCCCACCTATCCCCCAGCCTATCCCACAAATTTTGTGCCGGATACATACGCCATCCAGCGGGGTGATACGTTGAGTGAAATTGCTAAACGGTTTGGTCTCTCACTGGCGGCCCTCATGGCGGCCAATAATATTCAGGATGCCAACCAAATTGCTGTTGGGCAAGTGCTCGTCATCAAAAACGGCACCAGCACGCCCCCGCCGCCCATCGTCATTGTTGTTAAGCGCGGTGATTCGTTGGGTAAAATTGCCAAGTTTTATGGCATTACAGTGGGCCGCCTGAAACTGTTGAATAATCTCAAAAACAATACAATCTTCATCGGCCAAAGACTCATCGTGTGGCCATAAGTGATATTTCACCCAATGAATTGTGCTCGGCACGCTCTCGCGGTGAACAAGATAGGATAGTTGTATGAAACGTTTGCAAGTTTTTTCTCTGTTCGTTATTGGGTTGTTGGTGCTCAGCCCATTTGCCCCACAAGCTTCTGCCGCGCCATTGGCCCAAAGCAATTTGTTGGCCAATGGCGGCTTTGAAAGTAGCGGTAGTGGTTCCGGCACCGCCAGTTGGTTGCCGTGGTGGGCTGAAAGTGCCAAGCCAGCCGATGGCTCGTTTAATTACGCCTATCGGCCAAGTTGGAATCAGGAAAGCCTGAGCGCGGGCGCGGCGGGTGCGTTTGTGTACTCTGGCAATAGCTCCCAACGGGTGGTGAACAACTGGGACCCATGGTGGGGGGGTGTTAAGCAGGTGGCCACTGCCCCAGCCGGCGCCCGAGTGCGTTTTACGGCGTATGTTCGTGCTTGGGCTTCAGCCAACAATTGGCCAGCCCCATCAGATGCCACTGTGCCTGTCGGCATTCGCGTTGGCGTAGAGCCTAACGGCAGTGAAAATCAATTTGCCAGTACGGTTGTTTGGTCAGGGAGTATTTCGCCGCATGATACGTGGCAAGCCCTATCAGTGGAAACCACCGTCGGGGCAAGTGGCAAAGTGTTAGCCGTTATTAGCGCCGATTATCGCGGCTCATCCCGGCTGTTCATGTCAGCGGCATTTGATGAAGCGTCATTGGTGGTGGTAGGGCAAAATACTGGCCCCACCAACCCACCGCCTACCAGCGGTGGTGGCACTTCTTCGCCGGTGCAACCCACTTCACCGCCAGTAACGCGCGCCCCTTTTGTTTTCCCAACGCCCGGGGCTGATGGCAACATTGTGTACACGGTGCAATCAGGTGATACCGGTTGGAGCATAGCGGCCAATGCCGGCCTCACGCTTCAGCAACTTCAAGCGCTTAACCCGAACGTCAATCTGGGTTTAGTGTTTGTGGGCCAACAATTACTGATTGGGCAAGGCCAACCCTCTCAGCCCACAGCCGCGCCCCAACCCACCACTGACCCCAATGCCGCCACCGCTACGCCAGAGCCTCAGCCCACCGTTGCCCCCACGCAACCACCCACGGGTGGCGAACCCACCACGGTGGCCGTGGCCAATGCGGGCAAGATGTGTGTGCGGCTGTACGAAGATGTGAATGGCAACGCCACGCGCGATACCAGCGAAACACCTTTGGCTGGCGGCCAGCTCACGCTGTTAGATGCGGCAACGGGTGCGCCACTGCAAACTCACACCACCGTAGCCGGTGAAGTTGAGCCGTGGCCTGAACACTGTTTTGAAAACCTTGTGGCTGGCGTGTATACCATTGCCTCAGCGCCGCCCACTGGTTACAACCCCACCACCGCCAACAATGCCCGGCTAGAAGTGCAAGCCAATCAAAGCGTCAACATTGAGTTTGGCGCGCAAGTCGGCAGTGGCACCGTCACCACCCCCAACACCTCGAATGCCGGCAGTATGCGGGCCGCGCTCTTTGGTGCAGTAGGCGTTATGCTCATTCTGCTGGCGGCCGGCGTCGGCGCGTTCTTGTTCCTGCGGCGGCGGTAAGCGGCCGTTCACGCCCCCATGCTAAACCAAGACGGGTGGCGAATGAGATGTAAATCATTCGCCACCCGTTACTCGTCTCAGCTCTACTTTTGCGCGGCGCTACTGCTGGCTGGTATTGCCGCTCAGCCGCTTTTCCTCAATTCTGGTTTTCTCAATACGCGTGGCATCGGAGACTCACCCAATCTCCTATTCCGTGTGCATCAACTGTTAGCCTCATTGGCGGCGGGCCAATTCCCCGCCCGCTGGATGCCAGACGCGGCGTACGGTTATGGCATGCCGTACTTCACCTACTACGCCTCGTTCAGCACGCATGTAGCCGCCGCCTTCAAGCTATATGGCTTCTCATTCGTCAACGCCATCAAACTGGCACAACTCTTAGCACTGGTGGTGGCCGCTGGTGGCATGTATGGCTGGGTGCGGGCAGTGGGCTTCGCGCCCGTCGCCAGTCTGCTGGCCTCCGCCGCTTACACCTTTGCGCCCTTCCATCTCGTCAACTTGTATATTCGGGGTGATTCACTGGCAGAGTTGTGGGCGATGAGTATTTATCCCCTCGTACTGTGGGCCGTGCACCTGAGTTTGGAAAAACTCACCTTCAAACATGCTTGGGCGCTAGCTCTTGCTACTGCTACCCTTATCTGCACCCACAACATATCCGCCCTCAACTTCATGCCGTTTGTGGCGCTTTACGTTGTTTGCTTTGCACCATCGGCCATCCGCCAAAGCCTAGGCACCTTTTCCATTCTGCTTTGGGGCTTTGCCCTAGCCGCCTTTTTTTGGCTACCGGCTTTGCTGGAAAGTGAAGCGGTACAACTGAGTGGCCTCACCTCAGAATTTTTCTCCTTTACCAATCATTTCCGCGCGGCAGATTTAGTTCAGCTTTCATTCTTATTTGATTACGAAACCAACCCCTTTAGCATGGGCTTGATACAAACCCTGCTGGCGGCCAGCGGAGTGCTGGCCCTTCTGTGGCGGGCGGCGCAGGCGCGGCAGTGGTTGCCCCTCAACACGTTTTTGCTCACCGGGCTGGCCATCTCCACATTCATGATTACGCCGCTTTCACAGCCGCTGTGGGAAGGCTTGCCGCTCGTCAAGTTCACACAATTTCCGTGGCGCTTTCTTTCCATTCAAGCACTGTTCACCGCCACCTTAGCCGCGCAATGCTTGCCCCTGAAAATAGAGAAATGGGAAATTCTCCAATTCGCCAATTCTCTACTTCTCACCGCCGCTCTCGCACTCACCGCCCTCCTTCCGCTCAAACTGCAATTCATCCCGCTCACAGATGAGGCCGTAACCGCCGAGCGCTTGAACTTGTATGAATACTTCACCACCGCCATTGGCAACACCGTCAACGGCGAATATTTGCCGCAAGCCGTGCGGCCACGCCCCTTTAGCAGTGAGTGGATGCTGGGCCGCGCTCCGCGCGCCAAAGCTTTGAGTGGTGCCGTAAATGGTGAACGCGTGTGGAAGCGCGGCGCTTCTGAAAACTGGCAACTTTCCGTGAGTGGCAACTCTCCGGCAACAGTGGCCGTGCCCACTTATTATTGGCCGGGCTGGCAAGCCACAGTCAACGGCCAGCCACTCACTGTGCGCGCCGCTCCCGGCCTTGGCTGGATTACGTTTGATTTGCCGCCCGGCACGCACACCGTAGAACTGTGGTTAGGCCGCACGCCCCTCCGCGCCGCCGCTGAAATTGTAAGCGTACTCGCGTTGCTTGTGCCGTTGGGCCTTTACATTTATGGCCAAGGTTTCTCTAAGTTTAATGTTTCCGTCCGGCTAGTGGTTATTAGTGCGTTAGTTATTGGCGCTGGTTGGCTTGCACTTCGCACCTCACATGCCGCACCATCTACATCTACTTTGCCGATTAACGCCGATTACAACGATCTGGCTTACTTCCATCATGATGTGGTGCGCTTTGGAAAAGATTTGGAATTGCAAGCGGTGAACTGTAGCGCCGAAGAACTTGTAGCGGGCGAATCTTTTGTCATCAATACTTCTTGGCGCTTAGATCGTTCCGTTACGGCCACATTTACGTTCCGCTCCCACGTCGCGTGGGTAGGCGGCGCAGACGGCACATTGACAACGGCATCAGTTTTCATTGACGCAGAGCAACCAAATGCATCAGTCATCATGACCGTGCCCGCTAACACGCCGCCCGGCTTGTATTTCATCACAGTTGAACTGCATGATAAACAAGCCACATATCCGGCCCTTACCGCCACTGGCCAGGAGCGCGGTTTGGTGCACCTTGCGCCTATTTGGGTAACGCCTAGCATCGTGCCGGTGGAACTACGCCAACCGCTGGCCGATTACGGCGCGTTCGATGTGCAAGCCGCCAACGCCGAGCAAAACGGCAATCGCGTTCAGCTCAATTTGCTATGGCACGCCCGCGCCGCAGTGCCGCTTAACTTCTCACTCGCCCTCCG
>JAEURM010000097.1 GCA_016789245.1 Anaerolineales bacterium | reverse complement strand
GAGTCCACCGGATAAATTTTGTTCCAGCAATAAGTTTGATGGCAGTGGCGCATTGAAGATTGAAACGGGGCCACCATCCACGCTGGCCGCTAGTTTGCCGGAGCTGGCGGAGAGCAGGAGCACGGCTTCCGTGCCCTCAAAGGCAAACCGAAGCGTGCCACTTGCCTTTATTTCCCTTGCTTTCCCAAAAGTAAATTCTTCCCCATCTTGCACCTGCCACTCGCCATTCCAATCCACTGCCCAATGGTCTTCTTGGTACCAGCCGGGATAAATAGCGCGGGCCGAAGGTGTGTAATCCTTGATGGAAAAATATACGGGCCGCAAAGTGAAATCTGGGTCAGCCATGCGGAAGTAATACCAAGCCTGTTCTTTTTCCGCATCGGAGGCGCGCTTGAAGAACCAGAAGAAGTTAACGCCCACCCACGGCCATTCGGCTTGGGCGCGGGCGTAGGCCAGTGGCGCGTAGCGGGCTTGTTGCTCCTCCGTTACGCGGCCAAAACCAGAGGGGATGTTTTCGGGCGCGGCGTTCCAGTTCATTTCCGCAATCCAAATGGCTTTGTGCGCGTCCCCATTCTGCACCATCACATCGCGGATAAAAACGTTGCGGGCGTAGTTAAATTGCAAAGGCCGCATGCGCTGGTCTGTGGGGCCACTGCCGAGGCCGTAGCCTTGCACGCTCATCACATCAAAGCACGCGCCCGCGCCAGCGTTGTACATGCGTTGCAGATAAACGAAATCATTGATTTCAGCGGCGGCGTTAGTGCCACCATTCACCAAGCCCAGCGGCAGAGTGGGCGCGAGCGGCGCGGCCACCACCACTAAATCGGCGTCAACGGCTTTGAGGCGGGTGTAGGTTTCGCACAGCAGGCGAGTGTAGGCTTCTGGGTCAGCGGGCTGGTCACCCCACTCCGGATAAATGTTGGGTTCATTCAGCACTTGGTAGTAACGCAGGCGGCCTAAATAGCGGCGGGCCACGGCCTCAGCAAAGTCCGCAAAATCAGCGGCGTTATCCGGCGGGGCAAATGCGCCACGGGCATCACCATCCGCGCGGCTCCATGCGGGCGGCGAGGAGAGCCGCACCATAATTTCTAGGCCGTATTTTTCAGTCAAGCCCACAATGCCATCGTATTTATCCCATGCAGAAATGCACGGCCCGTTGCGGCAATCTTCAAAGTTGCCTTTGCCGCTAATTTCAATATCCGCCCACGGAAATTCCTGCCGGAGCCAGTGAAAACCCGCTTCGGCAATCAACCGCACTTGCTCTTCGCGCTTGCTCGGCTCCACTTCTTGTTGCAAAAAAGTGTTGATGCCAAACGGGTTGACGCCATTGTGCTGAATGGGCACCTCTGCTTGCAGGTTGAGCGGCGGCCTAAACGCCCCCACGGCTAAGTGCCACAAGCCACGCGCCTGCCCGCCCAGTGCTTCTTCACCGGTTAGGTTAAAGGCCCACTGCCGCAAGTCTTGTTGGAAGTAGGCCAACGCCACCACGGCGTAAAATAGGCTCAGGGCAAAGTAAAGCTGTTTTTTGCGGGGCATTGGGGGAATTATAATCTGGGCGGATGTGTGGCAGTTGAAACTGCACCAACAGAAAGCGAAGCCCGCCTACGCGGGCTGAGCCTAAAGTCGGCGTAGGCCGACTTCGCATTGTGTTGCCGCGACTTTAGTCGCCGCGCACAACCCCACTATAATTAAGCCAATGACTCACTTCCTCACTGACCCGCAATATGCCACGCTCGTGGCGCTGTGTGATGCGATTATTCCGGCCGTTGACCGCGTGGAAGATGCGGCGAGTGCGCCGGATAGTTTTTGGAAACGCAAAGCCTCCGATTTAGAGGTGCCACGCTGGGTGACGCGGGCCGTGCGTGATTTGCAAAGCGCCGAACAACAAGCCGAGTTTAAGCAACTGTTGGATGCGCTCAATCAACCCTTCACCGCCGGGTTAATCACCGGCCACTTCCAGCCCTTTACCCAACTCACGCCCGCGCAACAAGAACAGGTTTTGCAAAAGTGGGCCGTTTCGCCGTTGGGCAAACTGCGGCAAGGTTTTCAGGCCGTTAAGCGGCTTACCACGGCGTTGTATTACTCGGTGTTGGATGAGGCGGGTGCTAACCCTAATTGGGCCGCACTGAATTATCAGCCGCCCGCCCGGCCTAATTCCCCTTCATTGCCTTCCTTTTCCAATTTAATTGAACTGCAAGCCGAAACTGAACTGAGTTGTGATGCAGTGGTAATTGGCTCTGGCGCGGGTGGTGGTGTGGCCGCGGCAGAATTGGCGCGGGCGGGCAAGCATGTAATTGTGGTGGAGAAGGGTGGCTACTACCGCGAGCCAGATTTTAACGGCGCGGAATTTACCGCTTACGAGCGCTTATATGAAAACCAAGCCGTGCTGGCCACGCGTGATTTGGGCGTGATTGTTTTGGCCGGCTCAGCGCTGGGCGGCGGCACGGTGATTAATTGGGCCGCCTGTTTGCGCACGCCGGAGCATGTGCGCGCAGAGTGGGAACAAGAATACGCGTGTAGTGAGTTCACTGCCTCCACCTTCAACGCCGCCTTAGATGCTGTGAGTGCACGCCTTGGCGTGAATGAAACGGAAGCGTGGCCCAGCAAGCAAGCACAAATTTTGGAACGCGCCTGTGACCGGTTGGGCTTGGGGTGCGGCGTGATTCCGCAAAACCGCGTGGGCTGTGACACACCGGATGAGTGCGGCTGGTGTTGCCTAGGCTGTGCGCGCGGCTCCAAACAAAGCACACCCCGCACGTACTTGCAAGATGCGGCCCAGCACGGCGCGCAGTTTTTGGTGAACGCTCACGTTGAGAAAGTACTGATTGAAAATGGCCGGGCCGTGGGCGTGCAAGTGCAAGCCGCTGGCCGCTCGCTCACCATTCATGCGCGGGCCACAGTGCTAGCCGCCGGAAGCCTGCACTCACCGGCAGTACTTTTGCGCTCTGGCCTCACCAATTCCAATATTGGCGCAAACTTGCGCCTGCACCCAACCCTACCGGTGTTTGGTGATTACGAAGAATTGATTGAGCCGTGGCGTGGCCCGATGCTGACACGTTATGTGCCTCACCTCACTAACTTGGATGGCCACCACTACGGCGTGGTGATTGAACACCCGCCCGCGCATCCCAGCCTCATTGGGCTGGGTTTACCGTGGCTCTCTGGCGCACAGCACAAAGCCTCCGTGGCCCGCGCCGCGCATCGCGCCATTTTTATTGCGATTACGCGTGACCGAGACGGTGGCCGTGTAACGGTGGATAAACAAGGCCGCCCGGTTTTGCACTACCAGCTTTCTAAACGGGATGGTTATCATTTAATGCGTGGCTTGCAGGAATGCTTCCGCTTGCACCAAGCGGCAGGTGCCACCGAAATTGGTGGCACACACTCTGGCCTTGAGCCGTACCGCGCCGGTGATTTGGAAATGTACCTGCACCAATTGGAGCAAACCGGCTTCCGGCCCAATAGCTACAATCTTTTTTCGGCGCACCAAATGGGCACGTGCCGCATGGGCGGCCACCGCTCCCACGCCGTGCTCACCCCGCAAGGTGAAGCGTGGGATGTGCGCAATCTCTTTGTGGCCGATGCCTCAGCCTTCCCCACGGCCTCCGGTGTGAACCCCATGCTCACCATCATGGCGGTGGCGCACCTCACGGCGCAAGCGGTGAAGGCCCGGCTATGAGCCAGCCGCGCACAGCGGTAGCAGAATACTATGATGAAAACACGCGGCCATTTCTCAATTTCTTTGGGAGTGGCACCGGCGTGGCGGCCATTCACCGCCAACTGTGGGGGCCGGGTGTAAAAACGGAGCGCGAGGCGTTTGAGTTTCTCAATCAGCTGATTTTAGATGAGATTTTAGGGATGAGGGGTGAGGAGTTAGGGCGGGTATTAGATTTAGGCTGTGGCATTGGCGGCACGGCCACGTGGTTGGCGCAGAGGAGCGCGGCGCAGATTTTTGGCATCACCATCAGCGAGGTGCAGGCGCAATTGGCCACGGAACGCGCGCGCCAGCTGGGCGTGGCCGCGCAGTGTGAGTTTGCACAGGGTGATTTTTTGAATTTGCCGGAGGCTGGCCCGTTTGCGGCGGCCTATGCCATTGAGTCATTTATTCACGCGGAAGACCCGGCGCGTTTTTTTACGGAGGCGGCGCGGGTATTAGCGCCGGGCGCGCGGCTGGTGATTTGTGATGACTTTTTAGCAACGAACGCTCTTCCGCCGGAGGCCGAACGCTGGCTCAATCTGTTTCAATCCGGCTGGCATTTGGCAAACTTGAAGACTGTGCCAGCCGCGCAAAAACACGCGTCAGCGGCGGGATTACGGTTCCTCACCGGCCAGCCCCTTTCTCAATATCT
Organism: Anaerolineales bacterium; assembly: GCA_016789245.1. The sequence goes on along the minus strand of JAEURM010000097.1, from coordinate 2,914 downwards.
CCGCCCCGTGCCAGAGTGGGTGGTGCAAGCTGGCACGGCATTGCTCAACTTCACGCCTAAAAATTCCAAGTATTGGCAGAGCTTGCGCGGAAGCACGGCTTTGCAAAAATGTATCCGCGCCGGCTGGACGGAGTACCACGCGCTGGTGTGGGAAAAACCATAAGCTACAATTCTCCAATAACCACTAACCCTAACCCCTATTCCTTATGAACCATTACACCCTTGCCGTAAAACGTGACTTTGTGGCCCAACATTTTTTGATTGGCGGTGATTGGGGCGCGGAAAATTTCAAGCACTCACATCACTATGTGTTGGAGTTGCAATTAGAAGGTAACACATTAGACCAGCACGGTTACTTGGTGGATATTGTGGATGTGGAGAAACATTTGAATGCGTTGGTGGCGCACTACCGCGATAAAGTGCTGAATGATTTGCCAGAGTTTGCTGGCCTAAACCCCAGCATTGAGCACTTTACGCGCCTTGTGGCCGAAACATTAGCCGCGCAAATTAAAGCCGCAACGCTCACCGCGCTAACGGCAAAGATTTGGGAGAACGAGATTGCGTGGGCGGCTTATAGGAAAGAATGGGGGGATTAGAGAATTCTCTAATTCTCTTTCTTGAATGCGAGTTGGTCTTTTAATTTACGGCTCGTTGGCCACGCTTTCCGGCGGATATTTGTATGACCGGAAACTGGTGGAGCATTTGCGCGCGGCGGGGGATGAGGTGGAAATTATCTCGGTGCCGTGGCGCAATTACGCCGCGCACCTTACGGATAATTTTTTAGGGGAATTGCGTCAGCGGTTGCTCAGTGGCCAGTGGGAGGTTCTGCTTCAAGATGAACTCAATCATCCATCACTGTTTTTGCTCAACGGCTGGCTGAAGCCGCACGTGCGTTACCCCATTGTTTCCATTGTGCATCATTTGCGCTGTAGTGAACTGCGCCCGCGCTGGCAAAACACACTGTATGGCTGGGTGGAGCGCGCGTATTTGCGGAGCATGGATGGCTTTGTGTTTAACAGCGAAACAACGAGCGCGGTAGTTTGGAAAAAGGCGGGAATGGAAGGAAAACCGAAGCCGCACGTGGTGGCATATCCAGCGGCAGACCATGCCCTCACCCCCGGCCTAAAGGCCACCCCCGCTCCCGGCGTGAGGGAAAGCACGCTCAAAATTCTCTTCCTCGGCAACGTAATTCCGCGCAAAGGCTTGCACGCGCTGATTGATGCTTTGGCCCATGTACGCGGCGCATGGCAACTCACTGTGGCCGGGCGGCTAGATGTAGATGCGAAATATGTGAAAGACCTTCGGGGTCTCAAAGACCCCGAAGGTCTAGTTTGGCTCGGCCAACTTTCTGATGACGAAGTACGCGTGCAACTGGCCACGCATGATGTATTGGCCGTGCCGTCTTCTTATGAAGGCTTTGGGATTGTGTACTTAGAAGCGCTGGCGTACGGTTTGCCCGTCATTGCCACCACGGCGGGCGCGGCACATGAAATTATTACGCCGGGCCGCGAGGGCTTTTTAGTACCGCCGGAAAATCCCGCCGTACTGGCGCAAGTTTTGCAAACGCTCATAGATGATGTAACGCTGTTGCCCACCATGCGCCACGCCGCCCGCCACCGTTTCATCGCGTGGCCCACTTGGGCGGAGAGCATGGGGCGGGTGCGGGCGTTTCTTCAGAATTTAGTTAGCTAAGCGTGCCATCCATTGCGCCTGATAACGGGCGGCCATTGGCTGGGCGAACCCGCTTTCAGCGGGTTTTTCATTGCCAGCCGTCGGTTTCAACCGATGGCGAGCGTGGCAGTGAGTGCGCCTTGAATTGAAGCAAGCCGCACAAAACAAACCCCACATCTTTCAGGCAAAGCGGAGGAGTATAATCAGCCCAATTCTCCAATTCTCTTTCTAATGTCTTCCATCTCCTCCACCGAAGCCGTCACCACCACCGCCGCGCCCGCCGCTAAAACTGGCCTGCACAAACTCAGCATGGCCGCCATTATGCTGGGCCACACGGCAGTGGATATGCAAACCAGTGCGCTAGCCGTGCTTCTGCCGCCACTGTTGGCCGCGTTCAATCTCAACTACGCCGGGGCCGCCGCCATCATCAGCGCCAACAATCTGGTGATTGCGGTGGCTCAGCCGCTCATTGGCATCTTGGGCGATTACCGCCGCGCGCGCTGGCTGGTGCCGCTGGGCTGTGTGTTGTGCGGCGGCGCTATGGCCTCCGTCATGTTCATGCCCAATTACTGGCTGGTGGTGCTGGCCGTCATGCTCAGCGGCCTCGGCTCCGCCGCTTTCCATCCAGAAGCGCTCTCCAGCACGCGCGCCATCAGCGGCGAGCAAAAGGCCACCGGCTCCTCACTTTTCTTTTTTGCCGGCAACGTAGGTTTTGCGCTTGGCCCACTGGCCGCCGCGTGGCTCATTGATACGTACAACCCGCAAGCCGCCGTGTGGCTCATCGTGCCCATCGTGCTCGGCCTCGCCGCACTGATGACACAGTATCGCCATTTCCAGCAAGGCACGCTGGCCACGCGGCCATCCGGCTCCACCCGCGCTTTGCTTCGCGATAAGAAAACGCTCGGCGTGGTGGCCTTCATCCTGCTCTTCATCACCGTACGGCTCACCATCACCGCTGGCCTCACCACATTTATCCCGCTGTACTTCCATGAATTGTCCACGCTCACCAAGCCGGAAATTGCGCAGTTGCTCACCGTGCTCTCCATTGCCGGTACGGTTGGCACGCTGTTGAGCGGCCCAGCGGCCGAGCGGATTGGCCGCCGCGCAGTGATTGTGGGCACTATGGCCATTTCACTGGCCGGGCTGTACGTGTTCATGCATAGTGATGGTTGGGTGCGGCTGGTGGCTTTAGCGGTGGCTGGCGCGGTGATGAGTGCGCCGTGGACGCTGTCAGTGATTGTGA
>JAEURM010000096.1:7058-7301 GCA_016789245.1 Anaerolineales bacterium | reverse complement strand
TACCGCTTTAGGGAAATGACGCGGTTAGTTGGTAAGCCAACGGGGTGGCATCGGGGTGTAGAACTGAAGAGTGAACGTGAGCTGGCCGTGATGCGGCAAGCGGGCCGAATTGTGGCGCTGGCAATCAGCGAGATGCAGGCCAAACTTCAGCCGGGCATCACTGGGCGGCAGTTAGAGGCGATGGCCGAAAAAACCATCGCGCAGAACAAGGCTGAACCAGCCTTTCGTGGTTATGCGGGGCCG
>JAEURM010000096.1:0-7048 GCA_016789245.1 Anaerolineales bacterium | reverse complement strand
TACCCACCAAACGCGAAATTCGCGCAGGTGATTTGGTGACGCTGGATTGCGGTGTACGTTACCAAGGTTTTTATGCCGATATGGCGGTGAGCGTTGGGGTAGGGCGCTGTTCGCCGGATGTGGAGCGGTTGTTAGCTGTGACGGCGGACGCTTTGCAAGCCGGATTAAAACAGTTTCGGCCCGGCCAACGCGTGGGTGATGTTTCCGCCGCCATCCAAACCTATGTGGAAGCCGCTGGCTATCATTTAGCTGAAGGTTACACCGGGCATGGAATTGGGCGGCATATGCATGAAGACCCGCAAATCCCCAATGTGGGGCAAGCGGGCACAGGCCGTTTACTGCGGCCCGGCCTAGTGGCCGCCATTGAACCGATGGTGATGGTGGGCACAGCCGAAACGATGACTCAACCGGATGAGTGGACGGTAGTTTCAGCGGATGGGTCTTTAGCGTGTCATTTTGAGCATACGGTGGCTTTGCTTGCCAGCGGGCCGGAAGTGCTCACAAAACTGTAAATTGCCCCTAGACGTAACATCGGGCAATGAATATAATTCCCTTTCGCGCCAGTTCCTAGTTGGGCGCGTTTTTGGAGTGGTAGAAATGAAAGTTCAAGCATCAATTCGGAAGCGGTGTTCTAAGTGCAAAATCGTCCGCCGACGTGGACGGGTGTATGTCATTTGCACAGACCCCACTCATAAGCAACGCCAGGGCTAAGCCCAGAACAGTGTAAGGAAAGAGACTCATGCGTATTGAAGGTATTGACCTGCCCCGCGAGAAACGTGTAGAACACAGCTTGCCGTATTTATATGGCATTGGGCTGAAAGCCTCACGTGATATTCTCAAGGCCACCAAAATCAACCCGGATACTCGTGTCAAAGATTTGACCGAGGCCGAGCAAACCATGATTCGCGATTACATCGCCCAACACTTTGTGGTGGAAGGTGATTTGCGCCGCGAAGTGCAACTCAATATCAAACGGTTGATGGAAATTGGCAGTTACCGTGGTTTGCGGCATCGCCGCAACTTACCCACGCGCGGCCAACGCACGCGTACCAACTCCCGCACGCGCAAAGGCACCAAGAAGACGGTGGCTGGGCGCGGCCGACGGCGCGGCGCAAAGAAGAAGTAATTTTAGGTATTGGCTGGGTGCGGCCAATCACCACTGGCTTATGGGCTACCCTTCCTGCCCGCGGCTGAGCCAGTGCCAAGCGGCCCACCCAGATGTTTTTAGCAGAGTAGTGAGGAACAATGGCTCGTCCGACTAAGACTGTACGACGCGCTTCTGGTCAAAAGAAGAAGAATGCGCCGGCCTTTGGGCAAGCGCACGTCTTTGCGTCATTCAACAACACGATTGTGACCTTTACTGACCAGCAAGGCCAAACCATTTGTTGGGGCTCCGCTGGCACGTCCGGCTTCAAAGGCTCACGCAAGAGCACGCCCTATGCGGCCCGGATGGCCGCGCAACAGGCCGCTCAGCAAGCCTTTAACTTGGGCATGGCTGAAGTGGATTTGTATCTCAAAGGCCCCGGCCCCGGCCGTGAATCCGCCATCCGCGCCATTCAAAGCGTGGGCATTAAAGTGCGCGCGATTCATGATATTACGCCGGTGCCGCACAACGGTTGTCGGCCACCCAAGCGCCGCCGCGTTTAATTTAGGGGCGTCACTGTTCCTCGATTTCGGAAGGACTCACTGAATGGCAAAGTACACTGGGCCAGTGTGTCGGCTGTGCCGGCGCGAAGGCGAAAAATTATTTTTGAAGGGCACGCGCTGTCTCTCCAACAAATGCCCGTTTGAGAAGCCAGAGAAAGATGCGCGCCGCGATTTTGCGCCCGGCCAACATGGCCGCGATGCACAATTTAAGAAGAGCCGCTCCTCGGACTATCTCCATCAACTCCGTGAGAAGCAAAAGGCGCGCCGCGTATACGGCGTGCTAGAGCGCCAATTCCGCCGCTACTACCAAATGGCGTTGAAGACGCGCGGCGTAACGGGCCAAACGCTCCTGCAAATTTTGGAGCGCCGCTTAGATAATGTGGTGTACCGCTTAGGTTACGCCTCTAGCCGCGCACAGGCTCGCCAACTGGTGGCGCACGGCCACTTCAATGTGAATGGCCGCCGCATTGCTGTACCCTCCTCACTGGTGAAGCCCGGGGATGTGATTGAAGTGCGCGCCAACTCGGCCGCGGCCCCATACTTCAAAACTTTGAAGGAAGCGGATGAGCCAAAAGGCTCTCCTAACTGGCTGATTCGCAATTGGAACTCGCTCTCCGCGCAAGTGACGAAACTGCCGGCGCGCGAGGACATTGACGCCAACCTCAACGAACAGCTCATCGTCGAGTACTACTCACGGTAAGCCCCTAGCTGGCGTAATCCGCCGGAAAAGAGAGCTTTATGAGCGTCATCAATAATCTGGTTTTACCCAAAGTCGAAGGCGAGAATATCTCGCGCAACTACGCCAAATTCATCATTAGCCCGCTGGAGAGCGGCTATGGGGTGACTTTAGGCAACGCCTTACGCCGCGTTCTGCTCACTTCCTTGGAAGGGGCGGCGGTATCTTCTATCCGCGTCTCGGATGTGCCGCATGAATTTTCGGACATTCCCGGCGTGAAGGAAGATATGACGCAGCTGCTTCTGCAAGTGAAGCAACTGCGGCTGATTTTGCACGAAGGCGAAACCGCCCGCCTGCGTTTGGATGTGCAGGGTGAAGGCGAAGTGACCGCCGCTGACATTATTTGCCCGTCTGAGGTGGAGATTATGAATCCTGATCTCTACTTGTTCACGGTGGATAATGATAAAACGCGGCTGGAAATTGAAATGACCGTTCAGCGTGGACGCGGCTATTCCCCAGCGGATGAGCGTGGCCGCTTGCCCATTGGCGAAGTGCCAGTGGATGCCATCTACAGCCCGATTAAACGCGTGGCGTTTGATGTGCAACGTGCACGCGTGGGCCAAAACACCAACTACGATAAGCTGGTGTTGGAGATTTGGACGGACGGTACTCTGCGGCCTGAGGCCGCTATCAAGCAGAGTGCGCAAGTGCTCATGTCTCACTTGCGGCTGATTGCGGGTGTGACGGAAGAATCCCTAGCGCCGGTTCTGCCCACCGAAGAAGCGCCGAAAATGTCTAGCGAGATTTACGAGATGCCGATTGAAAATCTCGATCTTTCGGTGCGGGTATTCAACTCGCTCAAGCGCACGGGCATTACCACGGTCGGTGAAGTGCTGGATATGGTAAACAAAGGTGAGGAGGCCATGCTGGCCATCCGCAACTTTGGTGATAAGAGTTTAGACGAATTACGCGTGAAATTGCGCGAGAAGGGCTTCATTAAAGATGGGGGCGAAGTGAAGCCTGAGGCGGAGAAGCAATCATGAAGCATCAGGTATCTGGCCGCAAGTTAGGGCGTTCTACCGCCCAGCGCAACGGCCTGCGGCGCACGCTCATCATGCAAATGTTGGAGCATGAGCGCATTAAGACAACGGAAGCCAAAGCCAAGTTTATCCGCAGTGAAGTGGAAAAGTTGGTGACGACGGCCAAGCGCGGCCTAAAGGCTGGCGCGGAAGAGAACGATACGGCCAAAGCCAAGCTGGTGCATGCGCGCCGCATGGTGAAGACGAGTGTGACCAATGACGCGTTGGTGAAGAAGTTATTCGATACCATCGCGCCGCGCTACGAGAAGCGGGCTGGTGGTTATACCCGCATTCTTAAACTCGGCCCGCGCTTAGGCGATGCGGCGGATATGGCGTTGTTAGAATTTGTAGAGGAATAATAACCACTAACGGATAACTGTTTGACCGTTATTGGTTATTAGTGACTGAACTTGTGGGCCGCTTTCGTGCGGTAGTGGAATACGATGGAACGGAGTTTGTTGGGTTCCAACGGCAGGCCCAAGGCCGAACGGTGCAGGGCGATTTAGAAGACGCTCTGCGGCGGATTGGCTGGAACGGGAAGAGTATTTTGGCCGCTGGCCGCACCGATACTGGTGTGCATGCGACCGGGCAGGTGATTGCGTTCGACTTTGATTGGACGCATGGCGCCGAAGCGCTCTTACGAGCCTTCAACGTCAATCTGCCATATAACTTAAGTGTGAAATCAGTGGCGGAATGCGCGCCGGAGTTCCATCCCCGATTTGGAGCGAAGGCGCGGCAATACCGCTACTCGATTTACAATGCACCTGTGCGCGCACCCTTGCGGGCGCGGTACACGTGGCACGTGTGGGCGGAATTACACTTGGACGCCCTACAAGCCGCGAGTGCTGAGTTGCTGGGCCGGAAGGATTTTGCCACGTTTGGGTCAGATCCGGATGGCGGGCCAAATACGGTTCGCACCGTTCAGCAGGCTGAGTGGCGCTGTGTGGGTGATGAGTGGTACTTTGACATTCAGGCCGATGCCTTTTTGTACCGAATGGTACGAAGCATTGTGGGTGCGCTGAAATTGGTGGGTACGCAGGAGTTGAGCGTGCGTGAGTTTCAACAACTCATTGACGCGTGCGACCGTACGCAATGCCCGCCGATTGCGCCCGCACAAGGGCTGTGCTTGATGACTGTGATTTATTGAGTGTTGAGTCAGGAGAGAATGACTGTGGCCGCGAACAAAACGTTTGTAACCAAAGCCAGTGATATCCAACGCGAGTGGGTGGTGGTGGATGCCGCTGGGCAAAACTTGGGCCGATTGGCTACAAAAGTGGCCGCCCTTCTGCGGGGCAAGCATCGGCCGTACTTCAGCCCGGCGTTGGACACGGGTGATTTTGTGATTGTGATTAACGCCGAGAAAATAACCGTGACCGGCGGGAAGATGATTGAGAAGGAGTATTACGATTACTCCGGCTTTCCCGGTGGTTTGCGGATTACGCAGTTGAAAGATCAGTTGGCCAAGCACCCTGACCGGGTGATTACCCACGCGGTGAAAGGCATGTTGCCGCACACCAAACTGGGCCGCGCCATCATTAAGAAGCTCAAGGTTTACGCTGGGCCGGAACATCCGCACAAGGCGCAAACCCCTAAGAAGCTGGACTGATAGAAGGAAAGAGACGCTATGGGTTCTCAATATTACGAAGGCGTTGGCCGCCGCAAAAGCAGCACCGCGCGTGCGCGCCTCACCACCGGTGACGGCGCGGTAACGGCGAATGAACGCCCGGGCAAGGAATACTTTACCCGCATTGGCGATATGGAAGCCGTGGTGGCCCCGATTAAGGCTGTGGGCATGGCTGGCCGGTTTGCCGTGAGCGTGCATGTGGATGGTGGCGGCGTGACTGGGCAAGTGGGCGCGGCCCGTATGGCGGTGGCGCGTGCTCTGCTCAAGTTCAACCCGGATTACCGCAAGCCGCTCCGGCGTGGTGGTTACCTAACGCGCGATGACCGCGAAAAGGAACGCAAGAAGCCGGGCCTCAAGCGCGCGCGCAAGGCCCCAACGTACACCAAGCGCTAAAAGCTTTGTGGGGTTGGTTAAATTAGGGATTTGGGATTAGGGATTACAATGTCCCTAATCCCTTTTTTATTTCTCTCGCCAAGCACGCTAAGGCCGCCAAGTTTTACTTTGCGCACTTTGCGTTCTTAGCGAGAGATTCTGTATCCACTATGCCCTCCATCACCATCATCGGCTTAGGGCCGGGTAACCCGCAGTTGCTGACGCGCGAGGCGTGGGACGCGCTGACCAACGCGCGCGAAGTGTACGTGCGCACGGCGCGGCATCCCACCGTCAGCGGCTTTCCGGCGGCACTCACCGTTCACGCGTTTGATGAAATTTACGAAGCCACCGAGCGTTTTGAACAGGTGTATGTGCAAATTGCCGAGCGCATTTTAGAGTTAGCCGCGCGGCCTGAAGGCGTGGTGTACGCCGTGCCCGGCCACCCCAACGTGGCGGAAGCCTCCGTGGGCCTCATCCGGCAGAAGGCGGCGGAGCGCGGTTGGCCGGTGAAATTGATTGCGGGTTTATCTTTTATTGAGCCAGCGCTTGAAGCGTTGGGCGTGGATGCACTGCCTCAGCTTCAACTGGCGGACGCTGTTGAGCTGGCCGCGCGGCACCACCCAACATTTCACCCCGATGCGCCCGCTTTGATTGCGCAACTTTATTCCCGCGCGTTGGCCAGCGATGTAAAACTCACGTTGATGAATCAGTATCCAGACGAGCATCCAGTAAGAATGGTGCATGCCGTGGGCACGCCGGACGAAATGGTGGAAGATTTGCCACTATATGAAATTGACCGGAGTCCGCACATCGCGCATCTCACGTCTTTGTACGTACCGCCGCTCCCGCAAACATCTGCCTTTGAAAGTTTTCAAGAAACCATTGCCCACCTGCGCGCGCCGGAAGGTTGCCCGTGGGATAGAGAGCAAACGCACCTCAGCTTGCGCCGCTACTTGCTAGAAGAAACATACGAAGTGTTGGCCGCGCTGGACGCGGAAGATACTGAGGCTTTGCGCGGCGAGTTGGGCGATTTGCTTCTGCAAATTGTTCTGCACTCACAGATTGCGGTGGAAGAGGGTGAGTTTAGCTTGGCCGAGGTGATTGCCGAAGTGCAAGCGAAGATGATCCGCCGCCACCCGCATGTGTTTGGTGATGTGGCCGTGAGCGGGGCTGGCGAGGTGGTGCACAACTGGGAGCAAATTAAGGCCGCTGAGCGCAACGGCCAAGCCAAGCCAGATTTGGGTGTGTTGGGCGAAGTGCCGCCCGGCCTGCCCGCGCTGGCACAAGCCGAGACGTATCAAAAACGCGCGGCCAAAGTGGGTTTTGATTGGCCGGATGTGAGCGGCGTGAAAGCCAAAATCACTGAGGAAATTGAAGAGATTGAAACGGCAGAAGAAGATACGCGTGCGCATGAAGTGGGCGATTTGCTGTTTGCGGTGGTGAACTGGGCGCGCTGGCTAAAAGTGGAGCCGGAAACGGCGCTCCGTGAAGCCAATGCCCGTTTTGCCCGCCGCTTTAGGCATGTGGAGCAAGCCGCGCAAGCCCGAAGCCGTGAGTTGAAAAAGATGACGTTGGCCGAGTTGGATGAGTTGTGGGAAAGCGCCAAAGCACAAGGTTTGTAATTTTTAGAACGCAGATTGCGCTGAAGCG
>JAEURM010000095.1 GCA_016789245.1 Anaerolineales bacterium | reverse complement strand
ATATCACGCGGGTGCCGATGTGGGGCAAGGCGGCCATACGGTGTTTGTTCAAATGGCGGCTGAGGCGTTGGGCATTCCGGTGAGCTGCGTGGAATTGGTGGCCAGCGATACGGCCAATAGCGGCGATTCAGGCTCCACTTCTGCCTCCCGCTTAACATTTATGGCCGGAAATTCCATCCTTGGCGCGGCGCAGTTGGCGCTAGAAAAATGGCAAGCCGAAGAACGGCCTGCTATTGCCACCTACAACTACCGCCCGCCGGCCACCACGCCGTTTGATGAACACACTGGCCACGCCAACCCTAACTTTGCTTACGGCTACGTGGCTGAGGCGGTAGAAGTAGAAGTAGATTTGGAAACTGGCCATGTGCGGCTGGTGGAGGTGATTTGCGCGGATGATGTGGGCAAAGCCATTAACCCGCAACAAATTGAAGGCCAAGTGGAAGGTGCGGTGGTGCAAGCCGCCGGTTATGCGTTGATGGAGAACTTCATCACTGAGGGCGGCTATGTGCGCACGCCGTATCTTTCTAACTATCTTATTCCCACGGTGCTGGATGTGCCGGAGCGCGTAAAAACCGTCATCCTTGAATATACCGATGAAGTTGGCCCATGGGGTGTGCGCGGCATGAGCGAAATGCCCTACCTACCCCTTACGCCCGCCATCGCCGCCGCCATTCATCAGGCTACCGGCGTGTGGATAGATGAATTTCCCTACACGCCGGATAGGGTGTTGAAGGCGCTAAAGAAAAATAACCAGTAACGAATAACAAAGTTATCGGTTATTAGTTATTGATTATTGGTTATTAGTGATTGATGCAATCCCTCGTCATCATTCGCGGCGGCGGAGATTTAGCCTCGGGCGTGGCGCACCGGTTGCATGCGGCTGGTTTTCCGGTGATGGTGCTGGAATTGCCACAACCGCTATGCGTACGCCGCGCCGTTTCTTTTGCGGAGGCAGTGTACGCGGGTGAAATGCGTTTGGAAGGCGCAACGGCGCGCTTAGTCTCTTCAACCCAAGAAGGCATCATCAGCTTTGCGCAACGCCTCATCCCCGTTTTGATAGATGAAACTGGCGAAGCCATCCGCACCTTGCAACCGGCGGTGGTGGTGGATGCGCGGCTGGCCAAAGAACCGCTGGATACCCAAATTACAAATGCGCCGCTGGTGATTGGCTTGGGGCCGGGTTTTGCGGCCGGCCAACAGTGCCACGCCGTGATTGAAACACAACGCGGCCACCATTTGGGCCGGGTATATTGGCAAGGCTCCGCCCAATCTGATACGGGTGTACCAGAAACGGTGAATGGCTTTACGGTGCAACGTGTTCTGCGTGCACCACAAGCCGGAACTTTGCACGGAGAGTTACAAATTGGAGCATTGGCACAGGCGGGGCAAACTGTGGCAACAGTTAACGGCGTGCCCATCATGGCTGAGTTTAACGGTGTGCTCCGTGGCTTGGTGCATGATGGCCTGCCCGTTACAGCGGGCATGAAGGTGGGTGACTTAGACCCACGCGGCGTGCGTGAGCACTGCTTTACGATTAGTGACAAAGCGCGGGCCGTTGGCGGCGGGGTGCTGGAAGCAATTTTGGCCAAAAATTTTTAATCGTGAAGACGCAAAGAGCACCAAGGAGAAACTTGGTGGACTTTGCGTCTTCGCGGTGAGCCTTTAGCTTGAAACTAACAGAAGCTCTACAGATAACCAACTCGGATATTGTGGCCTTTGTGGGCGGTGGCGGAAAAACCACGGCTATGTTCCGGCTGGCGGCAGAAATTGTGGCCGGTGGCGGGCAAGCTATTGTTACCACCACCACCCGCATCTTTGCCGCGCAAATTAAACTGGCGCCGGTGCATTTGCTGGCCGCTGAAGCCACCAAGGAAATAATTCAAGCCCAACTGGAAGCCCACCAGCAGTTATTGGTGATTGGCGAAGTGGAAAATTCCAGCGGCAAAGCCACTGGCGTTAGCGTAGAATTTGTGGCGCAACTGCGGCGTGATTTTCCAACCGTGCCCATCATCATGGAAGCGGATGGCTCACGGATGCGGCCCTTCAAAGCCCCTGCCGCGCATGAGCCCGTCATCCCACCGGAAACCACGCACGTCATTATCGTGGTGGGCGCAGATGCGCTTGGCCAGCCGTTAACGGACGAGCACGTGCACCGCGCGGAGTTAGTGAGCCAACTTACGGGCGCGCCGCTGGGCACACCGCTCACGCCAGCCATCATCGCCCGTACGCTCACTCATCCCAGCGGCGGCCTAAAAAGCGTTCCCGCGCAGGCCATAGTTAGTGTGCTCATCAACAAGATAGAAAAAGTTGCCGCCCAGCCTGCGCCTGTTTTAGAGTTGGCCGCCTTGTTGGCGCAACATGCCCGCCTGACGCAAGTGCTCCTTGCCAATGCTCAAAACGCCCTGCCCGTTCAAAAAATTGTTTCCATTGAAGAAACCTTATGACTCATATCCTCGGCTACCAATGCTCTCTGTGTGGCGCACAATATACCTACGCACCGCACGAAATTGTTTACACCTGTTCCAAGTGCGGTGAGAACGGCAACTTAGATGTGCGCTTAGATTATGCCGCCATCAACCGCCACACCGCACCCACGCAAATTGCCGCCGCGCGGGATAACTCACTCTGGCGCTACTTGCCGCTCTTGCCAGTGAATGAGACGGGGTTTGCTAGCACACCGTTTCGCACCGCTGGCGGCACACCCCTCATCCACGCGTCGCGCCTTTCCAGTGATTTGGGTCTGCGCTCACTGCACATCAAAGATGATGGCCGCAACCCCACCGCGTCTTTCAAAGACCGCGCCAGCGCCGTAGTGGTAGCACGCGCCTTGGAGTTAGGCGTGCAAACTATCACCACTGCTTCCTCTGGCAACGCGGCGGCGGCGTTGGCAGGCATGGCGGCCAGCGTGGGCCTACCCAACGTGATTTTTGTGCCGCACACCGCGCCGCAAGCCAAAGTGGCGCAACTACTGATGTTTGGCGCACAAGTATTTTTAGTCAATGGCTCGTATGATGATGCGGTGGATTTGAGCCTGAAAGCCGCGCACGCATTTGGCTGGTATTGCCGCAGTACGGGCTACAACCCCTTCACCGTGGAAGGCAAGAAAACGGCGGCGTTTGAAATTGCCGAACAATTCTCTACTAACCAATTCGCTAATAATCTTTGGGCCGTACCCGATTACGTTTTTGTTTCTGTAGGTGATGGCAACATCATCACTGGCATTTGGAAAGGCTTTAAAGATTTATTGGCGCTGGGCTGGATTGAACGTTTGCCTAAACTGATTGGCGTGCAAGCGGAAGGTGCGCGGGCAGTATTTGAGTTGTGGCAAAGCGGCGGTGAAGATTTGCAAGCGCGCCCAGCGGATACGATTGCCGATAGCATTTCCGTTGGCCTACCCCGCGATGGGGTGCGGGCCGTGCGTGCCGCGCGGGAAACGGACGGCCTATACCTCACCGTGAGCGATGACGAAATTTTAGAAGCCATGCGGCAGTTAGCGCGCCGCGCCGCCGTGTTTGCCGAGCCAGCCGCCGCCACAGCGTATGCTGGCCTGGTCAAAGCCGTACACCACAATCTACTCGCGCCCAATTCGTCCGTCGTCGTCGTCAATACCGGCAACGGCCTAAAAGATGTAAAAAGCGCTCTACGCGCCGCCGGTGAAGCCACGCGCCTTGAGCCGAGTTTAGAAGCATTGAAGAAAGAGCTAGCGCGCTGATGACGCAGACGAAGCACTGATATTTGCTGATTGTTTCAGCGCCATCAGCGCTTCTCAGCGTGTTCAGCGTTCCCATACAAAAAATGTCTACATTATTAATCAAAAACGCCCACGTGCTCGTTACCATGGATGCCCAACGCCGCGAAATTGCTGAGGGCGGCCTGTTTGTGCGGGATGGCTTTATTCAACAAGTTGGCCCCGGCGCAGAATTACCCACCACAGCGGATGAAGTGCTAGATTTACGTGGGCATGTAGTTTTGCCCGGCCTGGTGAATACGCACCACCACTTATATCAAACGCTCACTCGCGCTGTGCCCGCCGCGCAAGATGCGGATTTGTTTCACTGGTTGGTGACGCTCTATCCCATTTGGGCGCGGCTCACGCCGGAAGCCGTGCGTGTTTCCACGCAGGTGGGCTTGAGTGAGTTGGCGCTTTCCGGCTGTACCACCGCCTCAGACCATTTATACATTTTCCCCAACGGGTGCCGTTTAGATAACCAAATTGAAGCGGCGTTGGCCACGGGCGTGCGCTTTCATGCCTCACGCGGCAGTATGAGTTTGGGCGAGAGCCAAGGCGGCCTGCCACCAGACCAATGTGTGGAAAGTGAAGATTTTATTCTCCGAGACTCACAGCGGCTGATTGAGCAATACCATGACCCGCGCCGAGGCGCTTTGCTGAGAGTGGTGCTGGCCCCCTGCTCGCCGTTTTCCGTCACTGGAGATTTGATGCGTGAGTCCGCACGGCTGGCCCGTTCGTACAAAGTGGCTTTGCACACGCATCTGGCTGAAACCTTAGATGAAGAAGAATTTTGCTTACAGAAGTTTGGCCACAAACCGGTGGCGTACATGGAGCAAGTGGAATGGCTGGGCAATGAAGTATGGTTTGCCCACTCGGTGCATGTAAATGATGCTGAAATTGGCGTGTATGCGCACACCGGCTGTGGCGTGGCGCACTGCCCGTCTAGCAACATGCGGCTGGCCTCTGGCATTGCGCCTGTACAAAAAATGCGCGCCGCTGGCGTAAAAGTAGGCCTCGGCGTAGATGGCTCGGCCAGCAATGATGGCTCACATTTATTGGCGGAAGCGCGGCAGGCCATGTTATTGGCGCGGTTAGGCTTGGCCGAAGAACAACGGCGGCACATGTTGGGCGGCACACCGCTCTCGGCGATTACGGGTTTGCCACCGCAAATAACGGCCCGCGAAGTGCTGGAGCTGGCCACGCGCGGCGGAGCGGCGGTGCTAGGCCGCGATGACATTGGCTCACTAGAAGTGGGCAAATGCGCGGATTTCTTCGCTATCAATCTAAACCATTTAGATTTTGCGGGTGCATGGCATGACCCAGTAGCCGCCGTGCTGTTCTGTGCGCCACAAAGTTCAGCGCTCACAGTGGTGCAAGGCCGCGTGATTGTGAAAGATGGGCAAATGCTCACCGTGGATACGGGCCGCTTAGTTGAACGCCACAACCAAATTGCGCACGCAATGGTGAACGGCGAATAAGGCGCTCACAAACCAATGCCAAGTTTTAGTCTTGTTGCCCGTGCGCCGTTTGATTTTTTAGCGGTGGTGAAATCACACGGGTGGTATCAACTTACGCCGTTTGCGTGGGATGAGGATGCGCTCACGCTGAACACCGTTCTGCAGTTACACAGTAATTTGATTACGCCCGTTGCCATTACCGGAGAACCGGGCGGCGTGCGCGTGAGTGTGCCGCGCCGCGTTGGCAAACCCCAAGAAGCGTATTTGCGCGCTGTGCTGGGTTGGATGTTTAACCTTGAAGCCGATTACGCTGAGTTTTACGCGCTGGCCGATAAAGAGCCACGGCTGGCGCACTGCCGGCCCAAAGCTTATGGCCGCCTACTTCGTTCCGGTTCATTGTGGGAAGATGTGGTGAAGGTGATGCTCACCACCAACATTCAATGGGCGGGCACTAAACGGCTGGCCGCGCAATTGGTGAATTATTTTGGTGAGCCGTGGCCCGGTGATAGCGCACTAAAAGCCTTCCCTACAGCGAAGAAAATTGCCCGGAGCCGCGAAAGTACGCTCCGCAAACTCGGCTTGGGCTACCGTGCGCCGTATCTGCTCAAGCTGGCACGCGGCGTAGCCTCTGGTGAGATTAATTTGGCAAGTTTGCTGGAGGCTGAGCGCCCCACCCTTGAAGTGCGCAAAGACCTTTTGGCCTTGCCCGGCATTGGCCCGTACGCCGCCGCTACATTATTAGGTTTTCTGGGCCGTTATGATTTTATCGGTGTAGATACGGAAGCCGTGAGCGCGGTTTCCAACGGCTTCTTCGGCGGCCAACCAGTGGGCGAGAAAGAAATCAATGCGGTGTTTGAAAGGTGGGGCAAGTACAAGGCGCTGGCCTTTTGGTTTTGGGATTATGCGGGGGAGCATGGGGATTAGAGATTAGGGGTTAACGGAATTGTCATTGTGAGCCGCGATTAGCGGCGAAGCAATCGCCTAAAGTAGAGGCTCGTTTTCTTTCTGAGACTACTCCGTTCGCCACATACGCTCGCTCGCAGTGACATGCTCATTTGTAGAGTAGCGGCGCTTCCGTTACACTTTACGGCATGAACTCAAAAGCCAAATCCTTCTTAACCAGTGTTCTGCTCATGTGCGGAGCGGCGTGCACGGCTTCTACCACCGCCGTGGCGCCCACGCCAGCTAGCGCCCCCACCACCGCACCACAAATCACCGCCGCGCCGGTATTAGGCGGTAAGTCCGTTACCAACACTTGGTCAGATTTAAATCTCAGTGGGCGGCTGATTTTTTCACAATCACAAGGCGGCGTGTGGGAACTCAATCTCACGGCCAGCACCTTGCGCACCGTGTTTGCGCCAGAAGACCCCAGCAACTCTTGGGTGAACGCCGTTTCGGTTGCGCCGGATGGGCAAATGTTGGTGGCCGCTTATGCACCGCCACCGCCTGCTGGCCAAGTTCAATTTGGCTACAGTGATTTGTATTTGATGCCGTTGGATGGCTCCACGCCGCCACAACCCTTTTTAGAGCGGCCCCAACCCAAAGAGTCATACTTCAGCCCTGTCTGGTCACCCGATGGGCAATATATCTATTACGCTCATCTCACGCTGGTTCCGGTTCCGCAAACAGACCCGCCCCAGAACACCATTCAGTACAACATTGAGCGTGTGGCTTACCCCAACGGCACGCCTGAATTAATTGTGACCGATGCCTTTTGGCCACGGCTTTCCACGGATGGCCAACAACTGGCTTACGCTTCCGTTGACCCGGTGACGTTTGAAAATGCACTGTGGGTGGCCAACGCGGATGGTTCCAACAAACGCCTGCTGATTGATAGCACGGTGTTTCCGGCGGTGGATGCGCCGCTGTTTACGCCAGATGGGCAGAACATCATCTTTGGCGCGGTTTCAGCGGGCGTTTCACCAAAACTAAGTTGGATAGATTGGCTCACCGGCGTGCAAATTGCCTCCGCGCATAATGTGCCTTCGGATTGGTGGATTGTGCCCGTGGCCGGTGGAGAAGCCAAGCGGCTCACCGAGATTTTTGATATTGCCTTGTTTGGGGATTTTGCGCCGGACGGCCAGCACATGGCCTTTTACAGCAACAATAATGGTTTGGCCCTCATCAAGCCGGATGGCTCCGGCCTGCGCCAATTACTCCCACAAGGCGGCTTTGGCACGGTGGAG
>JAEURM010000094.1 GCA_016789245.1 Anaerolineales bacterium | reverse complement strand
TTCTCCAATTCTCAACTACTGAGAATTGGAGAATTAGAGAATTAAGATTGCAATCACTTCTCCCGGCCCATGCACGCCCACGGTGAGCGTCATTTCAATATCGGCGGTGCGGCTGGGGCCGGTGATAAACGTCATCGCGCTGTGAGTGCGCAACTCGCTGGGCAGTTGGGGCCGCGCGGCTTGCCACTCGGCTAGCGTGCCGTAAAGCTGGTGCGGGGCAATCAGCGCAATGTGGGTGCGCACGCTCATGTACGCCAACCGTGGCTTACCCGCACCCGCCATCACCACCATTGTGCCGGTATCTGCAATGGCCGCTTCTACGCCGGTGAGGCCCACGCGCACCGGCTCATTGGCCAGCAGGGCTTCCGTGCGGCCCGCCGCGCGCGGCAATTCACTAGAAGCAATTTCAATGCCTGCCCGCCGCACGGCTTCCAACGCGCCGGGCACGGGCAAATGCTCAGCCTCCCACGCCAACGCCGTTTTTGCGCCGCGCGTGCTCAGCAATTCCACCAACAAATCTGGCACTTCCTCCGCCCGCGCCGCAATTACCGTGCCGCTGAGGGCAGTGAGTTCTGATGCGAATTTCTCGCGCAGGTTGGGGATAGGAGGATTGGAAAATTGGAGAATTGGCGCGGGCGGCGCGGGTATTTTGGCCGCCGTAAGTGAGCGGCGGATGTTGGCGAGAATGTGGGAACGGGAATTGGACATTGAAGGAATTTAGGTGCGTAGTTGGGTCTTATGGCGACGAATTCCAAAGTTGAATTAGAAATGGTTCAACCAGCGGAAGAATCTCATCACCCCAGCGAAAGGGTAAGCTCGTCACGGGTGTGTTTTGACCGGCAATCTAGTATGTGATTTCAGGTTGTAGATTTGGCGACTCTGCGCCTATTGAAACGAAATGTTGCCTATCTTCTAACCCATGTTTCTCGGCAGTTGAAACTAGTAGAAAATAGAGCGAACGTCCGCCTCGAAAAAGCTGTGCCCAATCTGATTGACTAGCTTGCTGGATAAAAACGGAAAGCGGTACGAGCCACTTAAGGCTTGAATTGGTCATACTTGACTCAAAGCTGGCCGTGGCAATACGCCAAGAATCCAAATTGGACGTAATTAAGCTTTCAGACATTGAAATTGCTTTAGGCGACCTAAGCAATGCACTGAGTGAATCGCTGTTTATCATTTCAATAACCCCTAACCCTTCCGCTTTCTCCACCGTGCCCTAAAGCTTTCTTTCGGAAACGCCGGAAATTCACGGCGCTGAGTCCACGCGTTTAGCGGTGGCGGGAGGTGGTGAATTTGGCCGTCTTGAGCCATGAGGCCAGTGCCGAGCGCGGCGAAGAACTGGCCGCTTTCATACAGGGCTTGAGATTGCATGGCCACCGCCCACGCTTTGAGGCCCGCACTAAGCCACCACGCCGGTTGGCCTTGCGCCACACTGCGCTGGCGCACGTCTAGCAACATGCGAGGAATATCAATCCGCACCGGGCAAATATCTTTGCACGCGCCGCACAACGTGCTGGCGTGGGCCAATTCATTGAACTCTGAGCCAAACAGCGCCGGCGAGACGATGGAGCCGATGGGGCCGCTGTACACCGCGCCGTAACCGTGCCCGCCCAACTCGCGGAAGATGGGGCAGACGTTGAGACACGCGCCACAGCGGATGCAGAGCAAACTCTCAGCCAGCTCTGTGCCCAACGCGGCGGAGCGCCCGTTATCTACCAAGACTACGTGAAATTCTTCCGGCCCGTCCGGCTCATCTGGCTTGCGCGGGCCACTCACGTGAGAAATGTAGGAGGTGATTTTTTGCGCAGTGGCGGAACGCGGCAGAAGGCGGAGCATCACTTCTAAATCCGCCAGTGTGGGCACCAGCCGCTCAATGCCCATCAGCGCAATGTGCACGCGCGGCACATCTTTGCTCAAATCGGCGTTGCCTTCGTTGGTCACAATCGTAATGGAGCCCGTTTCAGCCACGCCAAAGTTCACGCCCGTAATGCCCACTTCGGCTTGGTAATAAACGCGGCGCAGTTCACGTTGCGCCAATTGCGTCATCTTTTCTACATCCAGCGTCTTTTCCATGCCAAACCGCTCATGGAACAACTCAGAAACATCCTCGCGCCGCAGGTGTACAGCCGGGGTGATGATATGTGAGGGCGTTTCGCCGCGCAGTTGCACAATGAACTCGCCTAAATCCGTCTCCACCACTTTCACGCCGGCCGCTTCCAAGGCGTGGTTGAGATGAATTTCCTCGCTAATCATAGATTTGGATTTGGCAACAACCGGGGTGAGGGGTGAGGGATTAGGTGACGCAGTAGCTTGGATAATTTGCAGGATAGTTTTGCGGGCATCTTCGGCGGTAGCGGCCCAGTGTACGTGGCCGCCGTTTTGCGCCACGTTATCAGCAAACTGCGCCAAGTACGTATCTAGCTTGCTCAACGTTTCAATGCGAATAGCGCGGCCACGGTCACGCACGGCTTCGGCGTCCGGCAATTCATCAAAACGCTGGTTGCGGCCCGCAATGCGCCGCTCGGCGTTCCGGTCTAACGCGCCCTGCAAAACCGGGTTGGTGAGGGCGTTTTCAATTCGCTCGTGAAAGGTGAGGGGTGAGCTTGCCATATAACTTTTGCATCGAATTGCACGAAGGCTCATTCGCGTAATTCGTGAAATTCGATGCTTACATATTGGCTAACCAGTGTTTGAGTTGCCTTAAGCCTTCTGGGTTGAGTTTGTGGCCTACGGGAAATTCACTGTAAACCACTTCCGCGCCAGCTTGCAGAAATATATCGCGGGCTTCGTGCGCTTGCTCAATGGGAACCGTTTCATCTTTGGTGCCGTGCGTAATAAACACGCGTTTACCATTGATGGCGGCTGGGTGCTCACTCAAGGCCTTACGTGCCATGCCGGGCAGTAAGCCGCACAAAATGGCCGCGCCGCGCACCAATTCTGGGGCTTGGGTTAGTACGCTGGCACACACCGCGCCGCCTTGGCTAAAGCCCACCAGCACCACTTGTTCAACCTGAATGGGATATTGCTGTGGCAAAGCCGCTACAAATTCGCGGAGCATGGCGGCACCGTGCGCAAAACTCTCTCGGTCAGTCTGCGAGGTTGACCAGCAGTAACCACTCTCAACCGCAAACGGCGCACGCGGATAAAACGCCGCCACGCCCGATGGCAAAACATGATCAAACGCGGACATGACGTTTTCATTCCCTAGCCAACCATGCACCATCACCACCGCTGGAGCGGGGCCGGCCATCTCTGGCAAACGCGCCCGATGCACTAAGTTGAGTTCTACCATGCCCCTATTGTAAACTGAGTGGCAGAAAGGAAAACCGAATGCATAGACAATTGATTTTGGCCGTGATGGTAATGTGCTTAGCCGCCGCGTGCGGGCCAGCCGAGGTTGTACCAACGGTGAGTGCGCCTACACCGGCGCCCACTTATCCGCCCTCGCAACCACTGACGCTGATTTGGCATCGTTCCGGTGGAGTGGCGGGCTTGTGTGAAGTGTTGGTGGCGAGCACAGCCGGTGAAGCACAAGCCGCGCCGTGCAATGAAGAAGCCCTGACGCAACAACTTTCGGCTGAAGAACGCCTACAAATTCAAACGTGGGCGGTGCAGTTTGGCAACGTGGTGATTGTGGCCGGTGACCCGCCGGACGTGGCTGATGGTTTGCTGGTGACACTGGAGATGCAGGGGCGGGGCGGTGTTCAGCCGGACGAAACGCAGAAGCAACAAATGCTCACGTGGGCCGAAGGCGTTTACGCGCGCCTGCGGGCCAACCCTTAATCGGCATTAATTCGCTAGCGGAACTCCGATTTGGCTTAGTTCGTCTGAATAGGGAAAGGACGAACGAAAATGTTTCGCTTATTATTGACCGTTATTTTATTCTCAGTGGTGGCTACGGCTTGTGCACCGATGGCGCTCCAGCCTCCCACCCCTACGCCCACTCCGGTGCCGCCTACCGCCACTCCCACGCCCGCGCCGGATGAACTCACACCGGCCCAAAAAGCCGCGCTCCAAGCGTTGGCCGAGGCATTGGGGGTGAGCGCCGATCAGCTCAAACTCACCGGCACCGAAGCCGTGGAATGGCCGGATGGTTGTTTGGGCGTGGGTCAACCGGATATGTCTTGTCTCGCCGCTATCGTGCCCGGTTTCCGCGTGCTGTTTGATTATCAGGGCACAGCCTACGAAGTGCGCACGAATGAAGATGGCTTGGCCGTGGCGCTTGGTGAGCCGCTTTCCAAAGCGTGGGCGGCCAAGCACTTGGTTCTACTTCAATTGCGCAACAAGTTTGGAGATGCGATGGAGGCCCGACTGGTGAGTGTTGAAGCGCGCGAGTGGCCGAATGGTTGCTTGGGCCAATCGGCGCCCAACATCCGCTGTGCGGGTGGGGTTACGCGCGGCTTCCGCCTGGTGTGGGAAGTGGCCGGCAAGCAGTATGTGTATCACACGGATGAAGCTGGTAACTCGGTGGTGGAAGCGGTGGCCATGTTCCAGTGGAACCGGCAGGGCGGGATTGCAGGCTTCTGTGATTCACTCACCGTGAACACCAACGGCGAAGTGCGCTACAGCTTGTGTGGCCAGCCGGAGAAGCAAGCCGAACTGACGGACGCTGAACTGGCGCAATTGCGGGCGTGGGGCGATAAGGTGACGGGCACAATGATTGACCGCAGTGACCCCGAAGGCGTCAGTGACCGGATGACGGTGACCATACTCATCAGCGGCTTTGGTGAGCAATCGCCCAGCGAAGACGAGCAACAGGCGATTGTGACGTGGATACAGGATTTGTACGGACGGCTGAAGTAAACAGATTCTAGACTGACACGGTCTCCGCTGATAATTTTTGTCACTTAGACCGCGTCGGTCTATCATTCCTGTAAAAAAACACACCGCTCGAATTTCGAGCGGCGTGTTTGTCTGTGTTCCGTGTTCTGTTATCTGGCTTCTGCAACCTAAACTTAGTTCTTCTTCCCGTTCGCGGCCGCCGCTAAGGCTCGGCGGTCTTGCAGATTCATCACTTCATCAATCACCCCAAGTTCCGCCGCCAGTTCCGGCGTCATGTAAAAGTCACGGTCAGTGTAGTGTTTAACCTGCTCGTCCGTCATCTTGGTATGCTTGCGCAGGATGCCGTTAATTTGGTCACGCTTGCGCAGAATTTCGCGGGCGGCAATTTCAATATCACTGGCTTGGCCTTCCGCGCCGCCCAACGGCTGGTGCAGGTGGATGGTGGCGTTTGGCAGAGCGTAGCGCCGCCCGGTGCCGGCCGTGAGCAAGATGGTGCCAAAGCTGGCCGCCAAGCCCACCGCAATGGTAGACACCGGCGCTTCAATCAACTGCATCGTATCGTAAATCGCCAAACCGGCGTTAATCACGCCGCCAGGCGAGTTGATGTACATCTGAATTTCTTTTTGCGGGTCTTCGTGATTCAAGAAGAGTAGTTGCGCCACCACCACATTGGCCACTTGGTCATTGATGGGCGTGCCCACAAAGATGATGCGTTCCTTGAGCAGAAGCGAGTAAATATCATAGGCTCGCTCGCCGCGCCCGGAACTTTCCACCACCATGGGGATTAAGGCTGTTGGGTTGAATTGACTCATCGCTTTACCTTTCTACACAGCAAATTGTACTTGCACAATTTTTATCGTTAGCCACTCACCTGCGGCAACAAGCCGTTTGGGTAGGTTAGGCGGCTGGCTCGGCTTCGGTAGTTGCTGGGGCCGGAATTTCCTCGCCCTTGGCAATAGCCGCAATACGCTTCAGCGCCTTCGTGGTGAGCATATCCACCACTAAAGATTGGCGGCCTTTATCACTGTTAAGAAATTCCAGCACGCGCCCGGCTTGGTCACCCCACACCTGCGCTTGTTGCTGAATGTTCTCTACCACTTCTTCTGGCTGAACTTCCAGTTTTTCAGTTTCCACAATCCGGCCCAACACTAGGGCGCGTTTTAGCCGTTCTTCGGCGCGTGGTTTGTACTCTTCGCGCAGTTGCTCTTGGGTTTTGTTTTCAATCTTCAGATAATCATCCAACGTCAGTTTTTGCTCACGCAAGCGCTTATCCAAATCTTCCAACATGTCATCCAATTCGGTCTTTAGCAACTGCGACGGATACACAATGCTGGTTTGCGCCACCAAAGCGTTTAACGCCTTATCGTTATACTCGCGCTCAGTGGCCCGCTCGGCCTGCTTCTCTAAATCTTCGCGCACACGCGTCTGCAACTCTCCCAAAGTTTGGAACTCGCCCACTTCCTTGGCAAAGTCATCGTTCAGCTCGGGCAGAGCGCGGCTCTTCACTTCTTTGCACGTCACTTCAAAGTGCGCGGTTTGGCCACGGAGCGTTTCGTTCGGGTAATCTTCCGCAAAGGCCAAATCAAACTTGCGCGTTTCGGCGGCGCTCAGGCCCACCACTTGCGGCACAAAGCCCGGCATCGGCCAATCGGCTTTTTCATCCAATTGCAAGGCCACATCTTTATCCGTCATTAAGAAATCAGACGGGTTTAGGCCTTCATTCAAGAACGCGTTGATATCTAAAGTCAGCACATCACCTAGTGCGCCGGCCCGCTCCACTGGCTCCAGCACGGCCTGCCGCTCACGCAAATTGTTGATGACGTTGTTAAACTCTTCCTCAGATACTTCCGGCTTGGTGTACTCCACCCGCAGGGCGCGGTAATCACCCATATCCACTTCCGGTTTCAGCGGCACAGTGAACTTGAGCACCATCGGCTTCAACTGCATATCCTCCAGTGAACCGGCGCCGTACGCGTCAATATTTTCTTGCTTCAGGGCTTCCTCGTACACTTTTTGGCCTAAGTCTTCCATGGCCATTTCATAAATGGCCGGCTCGCCAAATTGGCGCACCACATGCGAGTAGGGCGCTTTGCCCGGGCGAAAGCCCGGCACCGGGTACCGCTTGGAAATTTGCCGCGCGGCGGCTTCTAACGCCGGGCGCACGCGTTCTTCAGATACCTCCACTGTCATGTGGAGTGTGCGGTCTTCATGGGTATGCGTTTCAACTTTCAGCACAATAACCTTCCGTTGCCCAGAAGTAGGGCGAATGTAACATGAGATGTGTTGGCACAATATTAGAACGGGCATGACGCGCACTACCCGTTCTACTAGGTGCGGAAGGAGGGAGTTGAACCCTCACGGGTTGCCCCGACGGATCCTAAGTCCGTTCTGTCTGCCAATTCCAGCACTTCCCCAGTGGCAGCAGACGATTATAACTTAAGGCACAAATAAGGCTCTGACGAAGTTTTGATCCGTTGCAAGCACAAGATGTCAGGCGCCTGCAGATCGGTGCCGGATCCTGTACACGGATCGCACCGATCGGAACGATCACGCGGAATCCATCGAAAATCGCTCCGCGTCGTCCGTGCCGATCCG
>JAEURM010000093.1 GCA_016789245.1 Anaerolineales bacterium | reverse complement strand
GGCAACCACTCCGGCAGAGAGGCATCTTGTGCCAGTGGGGTGATGGTGTTGGTAGCCTCATCCCACACAGCCACTTCGGGCGTGGCAAAGGGTTTATCAATCTCAAACCGCTGAAACACCAACGCCGTGCCCGCCGGGTTCCAGCGGTAACCACCATGCGTGTATGTGGAATCTGCCGTAACCGGCTTGATGAGGGTGAGCAAACCATCTGTAACAGTGCCGAGCCAAATTTGCTTGCCGGGCGAAGAAACGCTTGGCTCACGCAGAGCCACCGCTACCCACTCGCCGTCTGGCGCCCACACGGGCGCGGCGTAATCAGCGAAGTTGGGTTCATTGCCTAACGCCGGCTGTATGGCCTGTTTAGCAAAATCTGCTAGCACCAAAGACGAATAGGGCTGGCCCGTTTCAAAATTCAAATTATTGAATAGCATGGCGTTGCTATCGGGTGACCATGAACCCACCGTGCCCATGAAGGTTTCCACCAGCATCTCGGTGCCGGTTTCAAGATCCAACATGCGGATGCTGTTGACACTGCCATCAAAAAACGCCAGCCGTTGGCCGTTAGGTGACCAGACCGGCCCGTAACCTAACACTTGCGAATCTTGATACAGCGCGGCACCCTGCCCACTTTGCAAATCTACCGTCCACACGCGCGGTGGGCCGTTGGGCGTGCCGGGCGTGATGCCGGCTGGCTCACGGCTAAACGCCACTGTTTGGCCGGTGGGTGAAAACGCCGGAACGCTACAAATATCCGCGCCACACGTTACCAATTGCCGCGCGTTGTTTCCATCCGGCAAAACCCACCATAAATCTGTACCACGGTCTTCATTAGATACGGTGTACACAATGGCCGAGCCATCGGGCGCAACGGCGTAATCATAAACGCGGCCCTCGGTTTGAGTGATTTGGGTGAGTGGGCCGCCAGTGGCCGCAATGCTCCATAACTCACGCACGCGCTGGTTGCCTTGGCCAGAAAGAAAAAGCACGCGCGGCGCACGCACACGGAATTGCCATTCCCATGCTTGCAGAACGGCACGGCCCGTGTGGCTGGTGGCGCCGGGGGTGAGTTTGGCAGTGTAAATCACTCCGGCTTGAAACGGCTGAGAGGGCTTAAAGGTGAGTTGGTCTTCTTGCCACGCAAAATCTCCGGCCACGTTCGGCTCAATACTAAAGCGCGGTGTCACTGTATCGCCTTGCATCACTTCAGAAAATCGCAAGCTAATGCCACCCAGCGGACTCACTTCACTGCCAGCGGCAGGTTGCACCAAAGAAACGCGCACGCCCACTCGGTCACCGAGGGCAATCACGGCGGCAATCAGCGCCAGCAAACCGGCGCACACGGCAAGAACGATGGAATCAAAACGGTCTAGTTTCATCAAAAATATTGTGGGTGGTAGGGGTGGAGTAATGCTCCGCCATTACGGATACATATACGGCTGGTCAGGTTGCGGCACTGATTCAATGCTGGCGGCGGTGATGAGGGGAATGGGTTTGCCATCCAACGTGCCCACGCTTACGGGGCCGCGCACGCGCACCCAACCGTTTTCTTCTAAATTGATGGCTTGCGGCCACTCCACTAGCAAACCCACCGCACTGCCATCCGCCGCGCAACACGTCACCACAAACCGGCTCACCAAAAACTGCGTGCCCGTTAACTGGTCTGGCCGATAAACAAAGCCCACCACATTGGCCGGTTGGTTGGTGAAGGTGCTGGGGTCAGCGGCGTAATTGAAAGCCCGCATCCAATCCAAGATCGTGCGGTTCTCCGGCGCAATTTCGAGTTTGGCCGCTGCGCCGCCACTCACCGTCAGTGGGCCAGTCACGTTCAGGCCTTTTTGGTCAATGGCGGTAGCGCCCAAAGGCCGCGCCGGAATCAGCACGCCGAGCAAAATCGGAAGCGCCACCAGCAAAACCGTCCCCAGCGGAAAGCGTTGTGGTGCGTGGGTATGGTCATGGTCATGATTGTGGTTGTGTTCATCGTGATGGTGTTCAGCGTCATCTTTTTGCCGCGCCGCCACTAGCGCCCCGCCCGCCAGCACCAGTGCGCCCACCGCGCCAAACGCAATCAACGGTAAGAAGCGTTCATTGATATAGAAGAACACCGCGCCTGACCAGATGCGTTCCGCGAGATACAGCCCGAAGGCCAGCATGATGGTGACTTGTGCCCAGCGATAAGTTTTTTGCATTTTGGTTACCAGGTTGTATTGAGATTGATGAAAATACCCGCCAAGATAGACATGAGCAGTGGCAAGAGAACGATATAAACCACTGCGCGGCGTTTGAACACGCCCAAGAACATCAGCGTGCTTTTGATATCCACCATGGGGCCAAACACCAAGAAGGCGAGGATGGAGCCGGTGGTGAACGTACCCGTGAACGCTAAGGCGATGAAGGCATCTACTGTAGAGCAAATGGAAAGCAGAACGGCCAACGCAATGAGCACCAGCACTGAAACCACCGGCCCAGTGCTCACACCGAGTAAAGAACTTTGCGGAATAAACGTTTGCATCAGGGCGGCCAGTAAACCGCCAAACACCAAGTAGCGGCCCATTTCAAAAAACTCATCCACAGCAATACCTAACACGCGGCGCAGTTTTCGCGGCAATGGTGTTCGGTCAATGGCTTGCACCGGAATTTCCAACGAGCCGCTCGCGCCAGCTATCACCGGCAAATTTTGCGGGAGTAACAAACGTTCTGGCCGTTTCTCAAACGCAAATATTGCACCTGTTGCCACCGCAATCAGCAAACTCAGGCCAATGCGGCCAAATAATACCGGCCCAGGGCCAAAGGCGGCCAGCGTGCTGGCAATCACAATTAAATTGAAAACGGGCGCAGAAAGCAGAAAAGCCACCGAAGCCGAAATGGGCAGGCCCTTACGTACCAAGCGGCGCGTGAGCGGCACTACACCGCACTCACACACTGGGAACACAATGCCCAGCAAGCCGCCTACCAACGCGGCCGCAAACGGGTTACGCGGCACCCAGCGGCTGAAATCATTTTGGTTGAGGAACACTTCCACCAACCCAGATGCCAGTGTGCCCAGCATCAGAAACGGCGCGGCTTCAATAAAGATGCCGAGGAAGATAGTGCTAAAGATGGAAAGTTGGTCTAAAAGGCCAGCCAAAGTCATGGCGTAATCCTAACAGAATTTTGGGGCGGTTTAGGAAATGTTCATTTTTTTGGGATTTTCAACACAAATTACACCGATGGCACGAAAGTTGCGCGATAAAAGCCAGCCAGACACTTGCATCCTGAGCTTATCGAAGGATGCGTTCTTACTCAGAATCCACGCCCTTCGACAAGCTCAGGGCGCCGATACCTGCGTAAAGCGAGTTATTCATCCACTTGGCACAGCTCTTGCACTTATATCACCAGAAGTTTTTAGCACACTGGAGGCCGCATGTTTCCTGCTCTGACTGATACGGATTTGCGAATGATGATGGGTTTTACGTTCTTTGCCATTGGTCTGCTCTCGGTGGGCGCGGGCATTGTAAAGCTCATGCTTGGCCCATTCCGCGCGGAGGCCAAATTGATTGCGGCCCAATCCGCCCGCATTAGCCAAAAGGCGCTGACGGATGATATTGCCGCCGTGGCACAATCCGCCGCTTCACTGGTGCACTCAGTGAATGAACTTATTCGCACCTCATCCGGCAACGCGGTGGTGCTCATCATCGTGGGCACGCTGTTCCAGTTTGCCGCCTACAAACTCCTCATTGCCTGGTAACCGGAGGCCCTATGTCTCTCACGCCTCAGCTCCTCACCGCCCTGCCCGAAGCCGTGTGGCCCGTAGCCTCGCGGCGTTTGTGGTTACTGCCGCCTTTGGCCGCGCTGGCTGAGAAAGAGCCAGCCGTGCTCAATGCTTGGCTTAAGTCTGCCCATATGCCAGAAGCGTGGAAGCCCGGCGCATTGGGCCTCACGGCTTACGCCGCCCTGCACTTAGAAGCGAGCGAGGACGCTGAAGGCTGGCTGATGAACGATGGCCGCGATTTACTCAGCGCGGCTTACAACGAGCTGATGAACGTCACTGCGAGGCGGCCATTAGACTCAAATAAAGTAAGCGCCAATGCCGCCGAAGCAGTCTCCAAAAGTATAGAACAAACCCTATTTACCGCCCTCGCCCTGCGCGTGCGAGGTGAAGTAACGGCAGATTGGGACGCCATGGCCCGCGAAGCCAGCGCTCAGCCGGATAGTTGGCGTGGGCCGTTCCAGTTTTTGTTCGGCTTGTTGAATGACCCGCAACCTTTGTACGCCGCCTTGCTCCACACTTCCGTTACAACGGCGGAGTTGGCCGCGCACGCTTTGGCCGTGAACTACGAAGTTGAAGCCGCGTACAAACTAGCCAGCACGGTTACGCCGCCCGCCACGCATCAATTAGCGCTGGTGAAAGCATTACAAGTTTTAGGCGAAGAGACATTAGCGCAACGTGTGGCGGCGCTCCCAACCGAGGGCGGTGATTTAGCAGTGAAAGCTGAACTGCTGGCCATGACGGGCATTTACGCGCAGGCCCAGCCGGCCCTAGCGGCCGCCCGCCAAAATTTGCGTCAGCATTATCTGCATCTTACCGCGCAACTTGGCCAATTAGCTTCTGGGGTTGGTGAGCATGGCGTGGCGTTGGCCGCCTTCCAAGCCGTGTTAGATGAAGAACCGGCGGACGCTAACGCTCAACTGGCCACGGCCCGCACCTTGCTAAATTTGAATGAAGCTGAGCAATCGCTAGAAATTTTACGCACCGCGCCCGAAGAGCCACGTGCCGTGCTGGAAGCGCAGGCGTTGTTGGCGTTGAATCAGATTGAAGAGGCGCGGGAAAAATTGGTGGCCGTAAACACTGAAACGCTCACCGCCGAAAACGCCGCGCTGGCCGCCGAGGTGTGGCAGAAATTGCATGCGCCGCGCCACGCCGCAGAAGCTTGGCGCAAAGCGGCTCAACTCACCCGTGAGGCCTCGGCCTTCCATCACGCCAGCCGCGCCTTTGCAGAAAATGGTGATTGGGTGGATGCGCATGCCAACGCCGTAGAAGCCGCCGCCCGTGCCCCACACACGCCCGAAATCCGTGAGCAACTTGGTTTGTGTTTGCTAGAAACCCATCAGGCCATGCCCGCCATTCCGCACTTTCAGGCCGCGCTGGCTTACGCGCCCAAACAGTTGAACGCCGCATTGGGTTTGGCTCGTGCCGCGTTAGGCGCTGGGCAAACGCAGTTGGCACACGATTCTGCCACCAGCGTTTTGGCGCAAAATCCTACTCCAACCCAAGAAGCCAGCGCACATGTCATTTTGGGTGAGGCCCTTTCTGCCTTAGGCCAAGAGGCTGCGGCGTTTGAACATTTCTCCCGCGCTTCAGTTTTAGCGCCCGCCAACCCCGGCCCGTGGCGCGCTATGGCGCAACATCACCGCACGCGCCAAGCTACAGAACAAGCCTTAGCCACGCTGGAAGCTGGGCGGCAAGCGTTGAAGTTGGCCCAATCCGCAGACAGCGCCCCGCTCTTGTTAGATTTAGCGAAAACGTACACGGTGGCTGGGCGGCCGGCGGAGGCCGTTAGCACTTTGCGTGAAGCGTGCGCGGCGGAGCCACATTCCGCCAACGCCCACCGCCAGTTGGGTTTGTTGTTGCGGCGCACCGGCCAAGCCAAAGAAGCGGCGGAAGCATTACGCACTGCATTGAATTACAAGCCGGACGATGCTGTTGCCTTGCATGAGCTTGGCTTAGCGTTGGAAGAAATTCATCAGCCGCGCGAAGCGTGGGCCATGTTCCAACAAGCGGCTTTAGCGCAACCAGCAGAGTTTGCGCCGTACTTTGATTTAGGCCGCGCCACCCTGGAGCAATTGGCGCACAACAACCCAGACGCGCAAGCCGCACAAGCGGTGGCCGCTTTCAAGCAAGCCATTGCGCGTGATGGCGAATACGCTGACGCGCACGCCATGTTGGCACAGGCCTATCATTTGAACCATCAACCTAAAGACGCGTTGGCCAGTTATCAAAATGCTTTGCGGTTGGCCCCCCAACGCACAGAATGGTCTTTGGGCTTGGGGCAAGTGTGCCTACAACTCCATCAGCCAGAAGTGGCGGTGGCCGCTTTACAAGAAGCGCTAACGCACGCGCCGCATGACGTACAAATCCAAAGCGCCTTCACCGAAGCTTGCCTGCAAGCCCACCTGTGGCCGGAAGCGGTGCGCAGTGCCGAGGCCGCGCTACGCTTTGACCCGAACAATGTCCGGTTACATGGCCTGCAAGCCGAAGCGCTTTCACACATGGGGCAAATGCCCGCCGCCGCGCGCGCGTGGGAAAAAGCCATCCGCCTTGCGCCGCGTGATACCGCAGTGCGGCTCCATTACGTACGGTGCCTAATGGGCCAACATCAACTGGAAGAAGCGCGCGATGTGTTAGCACAAACGCTGGCCCTTGCGCCGGATTCGGCGGAGGTACATTTAGCGGCGGGCAAACTACTGATGGATTTGAACGAGCCAGAGAATGCGCTGGCCACTCTGCGCCAAGCGGCTGAATTAGCGCCGCGCCGCGCGGACGTGCAAGCCGCTTACGGTTCTGCCGCCATACACGCCAAAGAGTATGAAGCCGCGCAGGCCGCGTATCTCCGCGCCGCCGAGTTGGATGCCACTCATCCCGAATACCAACGTGAAGCCGCGCAAGCCGCGTGGCAATTGGGCCGCACCGCCAACGCCATCGCGCTGTGGGAGAACGTCATCGCGCAAAATCCGTTAGATGCCGTTGCCCAAGCACAACTCGGCCACGCTCTGCTTAGTTTGGGGCACGCGGAAGAAGCTCTGCAAGCTTTGGAGCAAGCTCTCAGCCACCAGCCGGAAAACATTACGCTAGCCCGTGAGGCGGCGGAGGCCGCGCTGGCCGCCGGCTTTTTGCCGCACGCAGAGGCGCATTTGCAAACCGTGCTCACGCATGCGCCCCATGATGCGGACGCCCGCTTCTTGTTGGGCCAAGTCCGTGAGCAACAATCCAACTCCCAACAAGCGTTGGCATTGTATGAGCAAGCCATTCAATTCAACCCCAATGCAGGCCGGTATCACGCCGCCGCTGGCGCATTGCTAGCCAAGTTGGGCCAACTGCCAGAAGCCGTTGAGAAGATGCACAGCGCCGTAGCCCTCAGCCCAGAGAATGAAATTGTGCAACAGCAAGCGGGTGAAGTGTTCCTGCAAGCCAATGAATTACCAGCCGCCAGTGAAGCGTTTGCGCGCTGGGCCAGTCTTCGGCCACAGATCGGGGCCGCACATTTGGCCTTAGGCCGCGCCCTCACTTTGCAAGCGGAACTTACGTTGCTAGAAGCGCAAGCCGGAATAGAAACGCCGCACAGCGCTGAACGCCACGCGCAACTGCTAAACACTCTGCAACAGGCCGCCGCCCTCGGCGCTGAACCGGAAGCCG
>JAEURM010000092.1 GCA_016789245.1 Anaerolineales bacterium | reverse complement strand
GGCTACAATTGCCGCTAGCCATCTGTTTTCTGTATTCTGTAATCTGTTCTCTGTGCTCTCAAAATGCTCCGCTACCTACTCTTTGATTTAGATGAAACGCTGTACACACCCGGCACCGGGTTGTGGGAAGCGATAGGCCAGCGCATCAACCTGTACATGACTGAGCGGCTGGGCCTAAGCACGCCGGACGCCGAAGCCTTGCGCGCCCGTTACCGCCAGCAGTACGGCATTGCCCTCACCGGCCTCATGGCTGATTACGCCATCAACCCGGATGAGTATCTCAACTACGTGCATGATTTACCCATCGCGCAATACCTTCAGCCGGACTCAGCGCTGAACGCGATGTTGGCCCGCCTGCCTTTGCCTAAAGCCATCCTCACCAATTCTGATGCCGCGCACTCGGGCCGGGTGCTGGCGCAGTTGGGCATTGCCCGCCACTTCACTCACATTGTAGATGTGCGGGCGCTGGAATTTGTGCACCACAAGCCCAAGCCAGAAGCTTACCAACGCGCCGCGCAACGGGTGGGCGTGCGGCCCGAGGAATGCGTGTTTATTGATGATTTACCCAACAACTTAGCCGCCGCGCGCGCGGAAGGTATGATTACCATTCACATTAGCCACGGGCGGGCCAACGGGCATCTGCCCGCCGGCGTGGATTATCAAACGGAAAACGTGTTAGGCGTAGAACGGATTGTGGCCGGCCTTATCGGCCAAACGTGGTGAACGATGCAACAACTGCTTGAAAACCCAATCGGCTTGTTACTGGTGGTGTGTTTTGTGGGCGTTTTGCTCGTTAGCACGCTCGGCCTAATCCCCCTCCTGCGCGGCGCAGATTTTAGCGCCCTCCGCCGCGTGGCCAACCCCGATAAAAATGCCATGTGGCGCAAAGCCTTTATGAGCGGGCGCGAAGCCCAGAAGCAACAAACCAGTGAGCTAGATGAACTACACCAACGTGTAGCCGCGCTAAAAACGAAAGAGCCGCCCACTAACCAGTAGCAAGTGCCCAGCTCCCAATCACCCCATTCTTTAATCACCCAATGATCCGCACTCTTTACCGCAACGCTAAAGGCAACTTTTCAATTGATATTCCTAACACACACTGGCGCACGGCACTGAAGGATGAAAGCGGCCTGTTGTGGGTGGATTTTCAGGGCGAGGCAATTGAGACGGCTGAACCTCTGCTTAAAGATATTTTTAAATTTCACCCGTTGGCCATTGATGACGCCTTGCGCGAGAACCATGTGCCTAAAATTGATAACTGGCGCGAGGCCGTGTATGTGTGTGTGCACAATGTGGTGTTTGACACTAAAAGCTTAGCCCTAGTAACCAACGAGCTAGATATTTTCTTTGGCCGCAACTTTCTGGTGAGCCTGCACCACGAGCCAGTGGAAGCGGTAGACCGTATTTGGCGGCACACCCAATCTAACCACACGCGGCTGGAGGCTGGCCCAGACCATTTGCTGTATGACTTGCTGGACACCCTCACCTCCGATTACATGCCGGTGGCGGATGCGCTGGACGAGACGATCGACTCAATTGAAGAAGAAGTATTTGATAACCCCACCCAGAAGACGCTGAACAAAATTTTCTCCGTACGCCGCGCAGTGTTGAAAATGCGCCGCATCATCAGCCCTCAGCGCGAAGTACTCAACCGCCTCGCCCGCGACGAGTATCCGTTCATAGACCCGAAAGACCGGGTGTACTTCCGCGATGTGTATGACCATTTAGTACGGCTGGCCGATTTGAACGAGAGCTTGCGCGATTTAATTGGCGGCACGTTAGACACGTATCTCTCCGTCATCGCTAACCGGCAGAACGCCATCATGAAAACGCTCACCATCACTAGCGTGCTGTTTCTGCCCATCTCGTTTCTGGCTGGCTTCTTTGGCATGAACTTTGTAAACATGCCTTTTGGTAATGATGGCTGGATGTGGGGCGTGGGCCTCGCCATGATTCTCGTCCCCGTCATCATGCTCAGTTGGTTCCGCTGGCGCAACTGGCTGTAATCCACAAAGCATACGAAGCCACACTAAAAAATCTTCGTGTGCCTTCGTGTTTTCTTCGTGTGCTTCGTGGAAAGGGAAACAGGTATAATCCAACTTGAAATCAACACCGGAGAATTTCAATGACTTTATCGGGTAAATCGGCGCTGGTTACGGGCGCATCACGCGGCATTGGCCAAGCCATTGCGCTGGAACTGGCCAAGCGCGGGGCTAAAGTGGCGGTGAATTACGCCAAAGATGCGGATGGCGCCAACGCCACTGTGGGGCAAATCAAAGCGGCGGGCGGGGAAGCTCTGGCCGCGCAAGCGGATGTAGCCGATTACAAAGCCGCCGAAGCGCTGATAAAAGCCACCGTAGATACTTTTGGCTCCATTGATATTTTGGTGAACAACGCCGGAACTACGCGTGACCAACTGATTATGATGATGCCCGAGAACGATTGGGATGTGGTGATTCAGACCAATCTCAAAAGCACCTTCAACTGCTCCAAAGCCGCGGTGCGCACCATGATGCGCAAACGCGTGGGCCGCATCATCAACATCACCTCCGTGAGCGGGATTGCGGGCAACGCTGGGCAAACCAATTACTCTGCCAGCAAAGCCGGTGTGATTGGCTTTACGCGTGCGCTGGCCCGCGAAGTGGCCGCCCGCAACATTACGGTGAACGCCATTGCGCCCGGTTTTGTGCCCACCGCCCTCACCAATGATTTACCTGCCGAAATTAAAAACGCCACGCTCAAAACTATTCCGTTAGCGCGCTGGGGCAAGCCGGAAGAAATCGCCTACGCCGTGGCCTTCTTCGCTTCGGATGAAGCCGCCTACATCACCGGCCAAGTGCTGAGTGTGGATGGCGGGTTAGTGATGGGATAACGTTATGAGTGCTGAAAATTCTCGCCGCGGCAAAGTCACCATCGCGCCGGATGTGCTCATTACCATTGCGCGGCTTTCCGCCTTAAGCGTGCCGGGCGTGGCCCGTATGAGCAGTGCGCCAGTAGCAGTGGATCGGTTGTTTCAACGCCATACCAGCAATGAGGGCGTGCGCATTGAAGTGCGCCAACATTCGGTGATAGTGGATTTGCACCTTGTAGTGGGCCACACCGCCAACGTACGTGAAGTGAGCCGCGCCGTGCAAACGGAAGTGTCGCGCGCCATTCAAGATATGACGGGCATGCAAGTGTTGGCCGTAAATGTGAACGTGGATGACGTAGCCTTTGCCGAAACGCCAGCCACCAATAACTAATCACGCATCCTCTAATTCTCCAATTCTCTTTTTGAGAATTAGCGAATTAGAGAACACCTAATGAATAACCGCCGTAAAGCCCGTGAAATGGCCCTACAAGCCTTATATGAAATTGAGTGCGCCAATCACGCGGTGGAGGCCGTGTTGGCTGAGCGCCTGATTGAAAAGCCGCTGGGCAAAGAGAGCGAAACCTTCATGCGGAACTTGGTGAACGGCGTCCTCACCCATGCCCCGCATTTAGATCAGCAAATTGCCGCGCATGCGCCAGAGTGGCCGCTAGACCAAATGGCGCTGGTGGACCGAAGCATTTTGCGCATGGCGTTATGGGAATTCACCGTCGGCCAAGCCACGCCCATTAAAGTCGCCATCAATGAAGCGGTAGAATTAGCCAAAGAGTTCGGCTCCGAAAGTGCGCCGCGTTTTATCAATGGTGTGTTGGGCGCAGTGGCCGCTGAGAAAAACTAGCTCGTCACCATCATACAGTTATGGATCTTAATATCTTCGGTATTGGCCCACTGGAACTGGTGGGCATCATGGTTCTACTGCTTTTGCTCTTTGGCCCCAAAGATTTGGTGCGCATGGCGCGCGAAGTGGGCACGCTGATTAACCGCTTCACTCGCTCCGAAGGCTACCAAACCATCCAACAAGCCTCGCAAGAAATCCGCAATCTGCCGCAAAAGATTCTGCAAGAAACCGAGTTGGATGCTGTGCAAAAAGAGCTTAAGGGCGAAATGAAAGGCAAGGAACCGGCCTCCGCCGGGCCTCCGCCCACCGCGCAAAAACCATTGGCCGCATGGACGCAGGAATTACCCGCCCAACCCATCGCTCCGGAAGCGCCAGCCGCTGGCAAATCACCTGAGTCTCAATCCGGCCCCGCATGAGCCGCCGTACCTCACCCTTTACACTTGCTGGCCGCATCGTCCGGTCAATCTGGCTCGTCCTCGCCTCGCCGTTTCGCTTCCTCGGCGGCTTACGTGCCCGCCTCATCCGCTTCTTCACCGAAGAGCCGGAAGATACGCCCATCAGCGATACCTTGGTGGAAACGGTACAAAGCCGGGAATCTTTCTTTGATACCATCGCCGCCTTTGCCGAGCATTTAGATGCTCTGCGCGGCCACCTCACCCGTTCCGTGATTGTGATGGCGTTGTGCGCGGGCATTAGCTTCTGGCAAATCACCAGCATCATGGCTTTGCTCACCATGCCGCTAGCACCGGATGCACTGAATGAGTATTTGGCCCTGCCCAGCCGCACCGCTTCAGAAAGCTTTGCCCGCTTCTTAGAACTCGGCCAACAAAACATCCGCATCCTCACCACGCGCGAGCCGGCAGAAGGCATTGGCACAGTGATGCGGGTTTCTCTGCTGGCCGCCACTGTGCTAGCCATGCCGTGGATTATCACGGAGATTTATTTGTTTATTGCGCCAGGCCTGTTTCCTAAAAGCCGCGTCCGGCTTTTGTTGGCCATTCCGTTTGCCAGCCTACTGTTTGCGGTGGGCGTGTTGTTCACTTACTTTGTAATGTTGCCGGTGGCCATCCCGTTCTTAGAAGAGTTTGGCGGTTTTAGCACGGCGTGGACGCCGTCTTCGTACTTCAACTTAGTCACCAGCCTCATGTTTTGGGTGGGCATTGCCTTCCAAATGCCGCTGATTATTTACGCGCTGGCCGCCGTGGGCTTGCTCAAGAGTAGCCAACTGTTGGCGCAGTGGCGCATCGCCGTCATCGCCATCGCCGTCATCGCCGCCATCATCACCCCCACTACAGACCCGCTCAACATGGCCGTCATCATGGTGCCAATGATTGCCCTGTATTTCATTAGCATCGCGGGTGCGTGGGTGGCAGAGCGCGGGCGAAAAAATATGTAGGGGTGCATCGCGATGCGCCTCTACTTCAAATTAAAATGCCCCACATCCTTCACATCGTTCCCGCCGCTGAGTTTTATGCGCAACCGGCCAGTGAGCCGTACCGCGCCCCATCACTGGAGACTGAAGGCTTCATCCATTGCACGCAACAGCCGGAAGTAATGTTGGTGGTGGCCAACAAGTTCTACCGCGCCACATCTGGTGAAGTTTTAGTGTTAGTTTTGGATACGGAAAAAATCACTTCCCCCGTGAAGTTTGAAACCGCCGCACACCCCGCCGCCACCGAGGGGCCATTTCCAGATGTGCTGTTTCCACACATCTACGGCCCGCTCAACCGCGAGGCGATTGTGGAAATCCGCACCGCCACCCGCGCCGCTGATGGAACGTTCTTAGCCGTGTAGTCAGCGCCTACTTCAAGAACTTGTTTTCAACGGATTGAACGGATGTAACGGAAACATCCGCTCAATCCGTTGAAAAATAATCTCAATTCTCCAATCCTCTAATAATTCCCGCCACGCGCTGGCCGCTTTCCACCGCGCCTTCCATGTAGCCCTGATAGGCCGCAATGTGCTCACCGGCAAAGAACAAGCGGCCCGCTGGTGAATACATCGGCTCCCAATAGCGCGTAATATCACCCGGCGCATAGGCCGCATACGCGCCGCGCGTGTACGGCTCATTGGGCCACGCGATAGTTTTGGCGCTCAGCACCAATTCTCGTGCGCCGGGAAAGAGCCGCTCCAACTCACGCACCACCGTCTCAATCCGTTCCGCATCCGAAAGTTGCGCCAAGGCCGCACCGGGCGCACCGCCCGTGTAGGCCGTGAGAATGCCGCGCTCACCGGTTTGCACTTCTGTGGGATTCCACGTGCAGGCCAGCGGCGCATCATTCATCATGTGACCGGCCCAGCCGCGCTCTTGCCACCAGCGGCGGCTAAACTGCACACACACTTTCGTCACTGAGCCGTATTGGAGTTTTTGCACCATCGCTTCATGCGCGGTGGGTAAAGCTGGGCTAAATTCTATGTGCCGCGCGGTGGTGAGTGGGACGGCCAGCACTGCCCACGCGCCGCTCATCGTTTCAAAGCCGGTGGTGGTTTGGTACGTCACTTCTACGCCCGTGGCCGATTGGGCCACTTTTACCACTGGCGCGTTCAAGCGTACATCTGGCAAAACGCGGGCCATGGCTTGCGGCAATAAATCATTGCCGCCGCGAATGCGCGCAGTTACGCCCCGCCCCGTTTCTGTGTGGTAATACATGGCGGCGTTGCGGGCCAAATCTAACATTGAAAACTGATGGGCTTCCACTGTGTACTCGGCGCGGATGCGGGCTTCAAAACTCAAGCGCCCCAGTTCTGGCAATGAGAGTGATGTTAACCAATCTGCCGCTGTGCGTTGATCTAACTCAGCGGCTTCTGGCGCAGTGAGTGGCGCGTATGGGTTGGGAACTTTATTGGCCAGCTTCGCCAATTGCGCCCACACCCACGTATTGGAAGCGTGTAAATCCAAGCCCCACACGGCCTTATCTTTCAGCCAGCCGTTGCGCCCCAAAAACACGCCATACTCTTCCTCCGCGTTCCAGCCGCCCGGCTCACTCTCCAGCACCAAGCCAAAGTCACGCGCCAACGTGTGCATGCGCTGATGGCCTTCATCAATAAACTCGCCGCCCGCTTCGGCGTATTGATTTTCCTCAAAGCCGCGAAAGGTGTAACAACGGCCACCCACGCGGTTGCGGGCCTCCAACACCACTACCGGCCAACCGGCACGGTGTAACTCTAGCGCCGCGCTCAGGCCTGCCAAACCGGCCCCAATTACAATTACAGTTTTCGTCATAAGTTCCTCGCTTCTCTCTGATTTTACAGTGTCGCGCTGACGTTCGTCACTTGCCAAATATCACCCTCCGCCGTTATCCTCAGCGCCTATGATTGAGTTGCTGATTAACAACCCGCTCTTATTGCTTTTCGTGGTGGTGGCGGTAGGCTATCCGTTAGGCAACATCAAAGTGGCGGGCAGTAGTTTGGGCTTGGCCGCCGTGTTGTTTGCTGGTTTAGCATTCGGTGCGCTTCATCCAGATTTGAAGTTGCCGGAGTTGGTGTATCAACTCGGCTTGGTGCTGTTTGTGTACACGCTGGGCCTCAGTAGCGGTCCGGCATTTTTTGCTTCCCTGCGTGAAAAAGGCGTGCGCGCCAATGGATTGGTGTTGGGCATTTTATTGCTAGCGTTTGGCCTTACGCTAATTGTGCACAACGCTCTCGGTTTGCGCGGCACATTTACGGCGGGCCTGCTGGCGGGCAGTCTCACCAATACGCCGGCATTGGCGGGCGTTTTGGAATTCATCAAACTCAACGCGCCTGCTTCCATACGGGATGCTTTGCTGGCGGA
>JAEURM010000091.1 GCA_016789245.1 Anaerolineales bacterium | reverse complement strand
AGCCATTGTGGGCACGCTCTTGCTCACGGGCGGCACGGGCGCCATTGCTGTGCCGCTGGGCAATGCGGCCGCCGTCTATTTGGCGGAGTATGCCAAAGATAACGCGCTCACGCGGGCCATCCGTATCGCCATCATCAATTTGGCGGGCATTCCATCGGTGGTGTACGGCTTGTTTGGCTTGGGCTTGTTTGTGCTCTTCCTGCAATTCGGAACTTCCATTGTGGCCGGGTGCCTCACGCTTTCCATCATGACTCTGCCCGTCATCATTTCTACGGCCGAAGAAGCCCTGCGCGCTGTGCCGCAAAGCTTCCGCGTGGTAAGCATGAGTTTGGGCGGCACCAAATGGCAAACCATCCGGCGGATTGTTCTGCCGCAGGCCTTGCCCGGCATCCTCACCGGCGTAATTCTGGGCCTAAACCGCGCGGCCGGGGAAACGGCACCTATCTTGTTCACTGCCGCCGCCTTCTTTCTGCCGCGCCTGCCTGATTCTTTGTTTGATGCCACGATGGCGCTTCCTTACCATTTGTTTGTGATTTCCACGCAAGTGCCCGGTATGCCCATTCAAATTCAGTATGGCACCGCGTTGGTTCTGCTCACTTTTGTGCTGAGTATGAACGTGATTGCCACCGTTATCCGTTCCCGGGCGCGCGCCCAGCGCCAATGGTGATGGCATGACTACGGCCCAACCCAAAATCGTCGTTGAAAATCTTTCTGTGCAATATCGCGATGGCACGGAATCTCTGCGCAACATTTCGCTCAGTCTGCCGCGCAATCAAATCAATGTGTTGTTTGGCCCGGCTGGCGGCGGCAAAAGCACCTTGCTCCGCGCGATGAACCGCCTGAATGATTTAGTGGATAACGTTTCTGTAACCGGCAAAATTACTTTAGATGGCGAAGATATTACCGGTCCGGAAATTGACGTGGTAGCTCTGCGCCGCCGGGTGGGCATGGTGTTTGCTCAGCCCGTGCCATTGCCCATGAGCATCCGTGAGAACATTTGGTATGGCATGGAATTGGCCGGCGTAAAAGATATGGGCCGCAAGCATGCCGCTGTGGAAAAAAGCCTGCGGGCCGCCGCGCTGTGGGATGAAGTAAAAGACCGGCTGGATAATTCGGCGTTTGCGCTTTCTGGCGGCCAGCAACAACGGCTGTGCTTGGCCCGCGTGCTAGCGCTAGAGCCGGAAGTAGTTTTGCTAGATGAACCTACATCGGGCCTTGACCCAATTTCCACCGCCAAGGTAGAAGCTTCCCTGAAAGAGATTAAGCGCGATTACACCGTGGTCATCGTGCCGCACTCGGTTCAGCAGGCCAGCCGCATTGCCGATTACGCCGCCTTCTTTTTGCAGGGTGAATTGGTGGAAGCCGCGCCCGGCCAAGAGCTGTTTGTTTCCCCGCGTGATAAGCGCACTGATGATTACGTGACGGGCCGGTTTGGTTAAAGCGGTTAATGGAAGATTACTTTGAACGTTTGCGCCGCTTGCTGGAGCTAGAAGCTGATGCCGAGAAGCAAGCGGCGCTTCGCACCCTCCAACGGCTTTCACCTGTTGAAGCTGAAGCAAGTGGCCACAGTCTCATTCAATTGGTGGTGCGGGATGAAGGCGTAGGCTTAGGCGGGCGTTGCTTGCTCACGTTGGGCAAACGCAATCAAACGCTCACCCTGCCGTGGACGCGGCTACGCGTAGGGACGCCGGTGCTCCTGATTGAAGAAGGCCAACCGGCGAATAGCTGGCGCGGCGTGGTCAGCCGCTTGCACAAAGAGACCATTCAAATTGCATTGCCCCACTGGCCGGAGCCAGAAGCTGAGCGGCCTACGTTCCGCTTAGATTTAGCCAGTGATGAGATTGCGCGGCAACGCCAACGGCAAGCTTTAGAGCAGGCGCGGGCCGCTTCCACTCAAATGCGGCTGGGCCAACTGCGCACCGTTTTGCTCGGCCAGCAAGCCCCACACTTCCAAATCACTGCCACCGCATCCGTTCTGGATGAAACACTGAACGCTCCGCAACAAGCGGCTGTGCAGTGGGCGCTGGCCGCCGAAGATTACGCTCTCATTCACGGCCCGCCGGGCACTGGCAAAACTACCACTCTGGTGGCCTTTATCCGCCAAGTGGTGGCCAACGGGCAAACCGTGCTCGCGTGCGCGCCCAGCAACGTGGCGGTGGATAACGTGCTGGAAAAGTTGGTGGCGCTGGGTGTGCCTGCCCTCCGTTTGGGCCATCCGGCTCGGGTCTCGCCGGCGGTGCGTGAACACACCCTAGATTTACTAGTTGAGTCTCACGCCGCGATGCGCCGCGCCGAAAAACTGACCCGCGAGGCCTATGCGTTGCGTGACCGCGCTTCTAAATTTACCCGCGCCCGCCCACAACCCGGCGCTAAACAAGCTCTGCGGCAAGAAGCTAAAGAATTACTGGCCGAGGCCCGCCAAATTGAAGCACAGTTGGTGGAACGCTTACTTCACCAAACACCGGTAGTGTGCGCCACGCTTACGGGTTTAGAGGCTGAACTTTTGGGAGCGCGGCGTTTTGATTGGTGTGTGATGGATGAAGCGAGCCAAAGTACAGAGCCAAGTGCTTGGATTCCGCTTCTCCGCGCGGAACGGCTAGTGCTGGCCGGTGACCCGTGCCAATTGCCGCCCACCGTCATTTCGCCGGAAGCGTTAGCGCAAGGCTTCAACTTAAGTTTGATGGAGCGTTTGATGCACAGCGGTCCATCAACCGCCACGCGACAACTGACAGTGCAATACCGGATGCCTGAAGAATTGATGGAATTTTCTTCACAAGAGTTTTATGCCGGCGCGCTGGTGGCGGCTGAAGCCGTGCGCCAGCAAGTGCTTAGCGGCTTGCCCAATGTGGCCGCCACGCCGCTTACCACCACAGCGGCCAGTTTTATTGATACGGCGGGCGCGGGCTATGATGAAGTGCCAGAGCCAGATGGTGAAAGCCGCCTAAACCCCGCCGAAGCGGAGCTTGTGATAGCTCAGGTAACTGCTTTGCTGGCGGCCGGTCTGCGGGCCGAACAAATCGCCGTTATTACGCCATATTCGGCGCAAGCCCGCTTATTGCGCGAACAGTTGAAAAATACAGCGGTGGAAATAGATTCGGTGGATGGCTTTCAGGGCCGCGAGCAAGAAGCAGTGATTGTGTCTTTAGTGCGTTCCAACCGCGAGGGTGAAATTGGCTTTTTGAGCGATGTACGCCGTATGAATGTGGCCCTGACCCGAGCCCGCCG
This sequence comes from Anaerolineales bacterium, assembly GCA_016789245.1. The sequence goes on along the minus strand of JAEURM010000091.1, from coordinate 4,257 downwards.
TAAACTCATTGTGATTGGTGATAGCAGTACCATCGCCCATCATCCGTTTTACCAGCGTTGGGTGGATTACTTTCAACAGATCGGGGCCTATCAATCAGTGTGGGAGCTGAGTTAGCCCTAAAGCCCAAAGCCTAGTCCGTTTTGTTTGTATTTGGGCAAGTAGCGTATAATCTCTGCCCAACCTTTTTCTCGCGTTTGCCCCCGTTTCTAATTCCAAGTGACCGGCAACGTTGTGGCGCTTTGTTGCCGCTGTTTTGGAGATGACCCACATGACTGAGACTACCGCCGCGCCGGCTGTGGCTGAAGAAACTTTTGCCCAATTGGGCCTACGCCCAGAGTTGGTGCAAGCCCTGAGCGCCGTGGGCTACGAAACCCCCACACCGATTCAACGCCAAACGATTCCGCTTTTATTGGCGGGCCGCGATTTAATTGGCCAAGCCCAAACCGGCACGGGCAAAACCGCCGCCTTTGCTCTGCCGATTTTGGAAAAACTCAATCTCAATCAACCGGAAGTGCAGGCGTTAATTCTCACGCCCACGCGCGAACTAGCTTTGCAAGTCTCAGAAGCGTTGCATACGTACGCCAAAAATTTAGGCCGCGTGCGCGTCACGCCGATTTATGGCGGTGACTCCATGCAAAAGCAACTCATTCGCTTGCGCGGCGGTGTGCATGTGGTGGTGGGCACACCTGGCCGCGTGATGGATCATCTGCGGCGCGGCACACTGACGCTGAACAACCTGAAAACCGTGGTGCTAGATGAAGCCGATGAAATGCTCCGCATGGGTTTCCAAGAAGATGTGGAGTGGATTTTGGCCCAAGCGGCCAGTGAGCGGCAAACGGCCCTCTTCTCCGCCACCCTGCCGCGAGAAGTGCGCGGCATCGCGGAGCGTTATCTCAAAAATCCCGCGCAGGTAGAAATCAGACACAAAACGGTCACCGTGCCCACCGTTACGCAACACTACTTGCAAGTGCTGGAGAAACAAAAGCTGGATGTGCTGACGCACGTGCTGGAAGCGGAAGCGGTGCCCGGTGAAGCGATTTTGATTTTTGTGCGTACAAAGTTGCGGGCCGCTGAATTAGCCGAACGGCTAGAAGCGCGCGGCTATGCCGTGGAAGCCATGCACGGGGATATGGGGCAGGCGCAACGGGAAACCGTCATCCGCCGCATGCGCGAAGGCTTGGTGGAACTGGTGGTGGCTACAGACGTGGCCGCGCGTGGTTTGGACGTGGAACACATTGGGCATGTGATTAATTATGATTTGCCGAATGACCCCGAAGCGTATGTGCATCGCATTGGCCGCACGGCCCGGGCGGGCCGGGCCGGTAAAGCCACCTCGTTTGCCACGCCGCGCGAAAATTATTTGATGCGCGATATTGAGCGCTACACCGGCCAAAAACTTTCTTCCGCCAAAGTGCCCACACTGGCCGATGTGGCCGCTCGCCGCCGCACGTTGTTCAAAAACCGCATTCTTAAAACGCTGGCGGAGGAAGAGTTAGAGCCGTACATCAGCTTGATTGAAGAAATTACGGCGGAGAGTGAACACAGCCTGACTAATATTGCCGCCGCCGCCGCGTGGCTGGCGCGAGGCCGTAAGCCGTTGGCCACTAAGAAAACTCTGGCCATTACGCCGGAGCCGGTTGCGCCTGCGCCGCAATTTTCCAACACAGATACGGTGATGATTTGGATTGGTGCTGGCACGGCGGCCCGCATCCGTCCAGCGGATTTGGTGGGCGCGATTGCGAATGAAGCCAACATTTCTGGCAAGGAAATTGGCCCAATTACGATTTATGAGGATTATGCGTTGGTGGGTGTGCCGGGCCGCCACCTCAACAAAATTTTAGATAGCCTCACCACTGCGCCCATCCGTGGCCGCGTGGTGGCCGTGCGCCGCGCTACGGCTAGAGATGAAACGGGCCGCCCGCCACGCTCTAGCCCGCACCGGGAAATGGAACACGCGCCCCGCCGTGAGCGCACACCAGAACCGCCGCCGCCCGCCGCCAAAAAATTCAAGCCCACGCGCCGTGGCACCAAAGCGGGCAAAAAATACAACAGTAAGTAGATTTAGGGGACTTTGAAAACGGATTTTACGGATATGGGCGGATGAACGAGAACGTGTGCTCAATAAGAAGTAGCGAAGGCTTCAAGCCTTCGCTACGTTAATTAAACAGGAGTGCATCCAATAAAGAATCCGTCTCATCTTTTATATCTGAACCATCCATTCATCAGTTCCCTACTGATTGGCTCGCCGCTTCACCCATTCCACTAACCCAGCGCTAATGGCGTACCAAAAGAGAACATCCACAATCAACCACCAGCCGTTGAACTCCGAGCAATTCCGATTGGGCAGGCATGGCCCCCACGCAAGGAAAAATTGAAGCGGGAAACCAAGCGGAAAAGTATCTGAAATGGTTGCAACTACATACATGCGCCACAGCCAAGAAGAAACAAAAAGCAGGGCTAGGGCCAAAATAATTTTAGGCCAAGTGGGCTTGAGAAGTTGTTGCATGTGTTTCTAAAACGCGCCATCTCCAGAACCCCGAGTTCTCCAAGAACTCGAAGTTCTACAGCGGCAAAATCATCCGTTCCATCCGCTATTCATCTGGATCATCCGTTTATCGGTCTTCCCCTAGCACTTTATCCAACATTGCCACAAAATAATCGGCGTTGGCTCGGGTGAACACCAGCGGCGGCTTGAGTTTGAGAATGTTGTAGTAATCACTGGTGGGATACACAATAATGCCCAAGTGCCGCATGCGCTCAGTCACGTAAGCGGCTTCCTCGGTGGCGGGCTGTTTGGTTTCTCGGTCACGCACTAACTCTACACCCATGTACAGGCCAAAGCCGTACACCGCGCCAATCAGCGCGTGCTTCTCCATCAAACTCTGCAAACCGGCTTTGAAGTACGCACCCACCACGCGCGCATTTTCTTGCAAGCCCTCTTGCTCAATAATATCCAGCACGGCCATACCCACTTGGCAGGCGGCCGCGTTGCCGGCAAACGTGCTGAAGTAAGTGGTTTTCTGCCGGAAGGCTTCCGCAATGGCGGGCGTAGTTACCACAGCGGAAACCGGAAAGCCGTTACCCATCGGTTTGCCCATCGTCACAATATCCGGCACCACGCCCTGCGTTTGGAACATCCAAAAATGCGTGCCCGCGCGGCCAAAGCCCACTTGCACTTCATCAGAAATACACACGCCGCCCGCCGCCCGCACATACTCATACGTTTTAGGTAAGAAGCCGTGCGGTAAATCTATGCCACCGGATGAACCCAGCAACGCCTCCGTGAAGAAAGCGGCCACGCCGCGCCCCTCCGCCCGGACGTTGGCCACAATCTCCCGCACCTCGCCCGCGTACTTTTCAGCGGCGTGCGTATCTTCCCGGCGGTATTTGCCACGGTACAAGTTGGGTTGCGGAACCATGTGCACAAAGGGCCGCGCCTGCTTGCCCGCCAACGGATTATCTAACAACGAAGTGCTAATTTCATATACGGCGCTGGTGTTGCCCAAGTATTCGCCGTCAATCACAATCACATCTTTTTGCTCAGTGTAAGTGCGCGCTAGCCGCAGAGCCAAGTCATTCGCTTCACTGCCACTGCACACAAAAAACACCACGCGCAATGGCTCCGGCAAAGTAGCCACCAGCCGCTCGGCGTACTCCGTGAGGCCATCATACAAAAAGCGAGAATTGGTGTAGAGCCGCTTGAGTTGTTTGGCGGCGGCCTCGGCCACACGTGGGTGGCTGTGCCCCACATGCGCCACATTGTTGATGGCATCTAAATACGCGTGGCCATCGGTGGCGTACAAATATTGCTTCCAGCCGCGCACAATGTGGAGCGGCTCATGTTCAAAGTAGAATTCTTGCGCCCGCTGAAACACTTGGAAGCGCCGGTGCATTACGGCTTCTGGCGCAACGTGTGCGGCGCGCCGTAGGCCGGAATGATTCAGGAGTAGGTTAGCATCCGGGCACAAGCTTTCCCACACGGCGCGCTCACTGGCCGGAACCATGCCGGGCAAAGAATCTATTTCCGCACAGGCCAATTGAATGTGCGCGTGCGTGGGCAAAAAAGAATCTGAACGCGCCGCAAGCGTGTGTGCCAAAAGTTGCCCGGCGGCCACGCTGGCACCCGCCACACAGTTTTCAGCGGCTTGCACCCGCGCCACCCGCGTGAAGAAAGTTGCCCCTTCAACCGGTGTGTGCCGCAAGACAATTTCATCACCTGAAACTTTTATTACTTCGCCCGCCAACGGCGCATGAAC
>JAEURM010000090.1 GCA_016789245.1 Anaerolineales bacterium | reverse complement strand
GGCTGGGCAAAATCATGCTCACGCTGGTGGCCCCACTCATGCAAAAAGCCTTTGAGCAACATCTTAAGCAACTGGCCGCTATGTAACTGGCGGGGCGCATTCGCCGCAACTCCACCACCTCCGTTATACTGCCACTATGAACATCAAATTCAGCGGCAAGGTTTGGTTTTGGCGTGGCCCAGCGCCGTATTATTTTGTTACTGTTCCTAAAAAGCAGTGCCATGAGTTGAAGGCCCTTTCCAGCTTGGTAACGTATGGTTGGGGGATGATTCCGGTGGTGGCGCAAGTGGGCCAAACGCAGTGGAAAACCTCGCTGTTCCCCAAAGATGGCCAATACATTGTGCCGCTCAAAGATAGTGTGCGCGCCGCCGAAGAACTTGATCAGGGCGATAAAGTAACCGTCCGGCTAGAAGTAGTGCCGCGCAACAAGCCGTAAACTTCCCCAAGTAAGAGCTAGCCCTTCGCGGGCTTCTCAAAATCCATCAAGCCAGCAAATATCTATAGCCCGCGAAGGGCTTTTCACTGACAATGCAAGCGGAGGCCAAGCCATGCACACTCGGATTGAATCAGATTTGTTAGGGGAAATTGAAGTTCCAGCACAAGCGTTGTACGGTGCTCAAACCCAGCGGGCGCTGAATAATTTTCCGTTGGGGCGGCAACACACGCTGGGCAGTTACCCGGCGCTGGTTAAAGCGCTCTTGCAAATTAAGCAGGCGGCCGCGCGCACCAATTTGGCCATTGGCGCATTGCCAGCCGATAAAGCCCAAGCGATTTTGCTTGCCGCTGAAAACGTGCTGGCCGCCGCTGACCGGGAATTATTCCCCATTCACGCTTTGCACGGCGGTGGCGGCACTTCCGCCAACATGAATGTGAACGAAGTGCTGGCGAATTTGGCCGAGGAGCATTTGGGCGGCCAACGTGGGCACTACCGGCTCATCCATCCCAATGACCATGTGAATCTTAATCAATCCACCAATGATGTTTACCCTACGGCTTGCCACATGGCAATTTTGGCGGAGTGGCCCACCTTGCGGCACGCGCTAGAAAAGTTAGTGGCTACGCTCAACGCCAAGGCGCAAGAATATGCCCACGTGCGCCGTATTACGCGCACCTGTTTGCAAGATGCGGTGGATAACACGTATGGAGATTTTTTCACTGGGCAGGCCAACTTTTTTGTGCGGAGCCTGCACCGGGTTGGGCAAGCGGTGGAGGCCTTACATGCCGTGAACTTGGGTGGCACGATTGTGGGCCGCGCGGAAGATGTGCCGGAGGGCTACTTGCAAAATATCATCCCGCACTTGCGCGAGGTGACGGGCGATGCGGCCTTTCAGCATGCGACCAGTTTGTTTGATGCGGCACAAAACGCCGATGACGTGGTGGCTGTTTCGGCTCAACTAGACGTGCTGGCGCGTGGCCTCATCAAAATCTCTCAAGATTTGCGCTTGCTGAATTCTGGCCCGGAAGCGGGCTTGGCGGAAATTGTTTTGCCCGCTGTGCAACCCGGCTCATCCATCATGCCCGGCAAAGTTAATCCGGCCATCCCAGAATTTGTGATGCAGATGGCGTTTATTGTGATGGGCAATCACACGGCGTGCGCGTCGGCGCTCAACCACGGTGAGTTGGATTTGAACATTTGGGAAAGCGTGATGGTGACGGCGGTGTTGGAATCCATGGAGTTGCTGGCCGATGCGACTACCACGCTAGCCGAGAAATGTTTGGCCGGGCTAACGGTGAACATTGCCCACAACGCCCGCAACGCAGATACGTTGGTGCCGTTTTTGGTGCGGCTGTCACGTCAGCACGGCTATTCGCGCGTGAACGCCGTGTGTAAAGAAGCGCGCGGTGATGTGAAACTTCTGCATGAGTTGCTCGTGGCGCGGCTGGGGGAGTGAATTCTCGCTATGCTACTCACTAGCAAAGATTTTGAAATTGAAGTGCGCGCTGGAACGGTGGCGGATGTGCCACTGCTCTTACAGTTCATTCACCAAATGGCGGCGTTTGAAAAATTGCCGGTTACGGCCACCGAAGATTCTCTGCGGGCCGTGCTGTTTGGCGAAGCGCCCGCCGCCCGCGTTTTGCTAGCCTTCAGCGGCGCAGAACCCGTGGCCTACGTCACTTACTTCTTCACTTTTGCCACTATGGTAGGGCGGCGCGGTTTATGGCTGGATGATGTGTTTGTAGTGCCAGCGTTCAGGAGTCAAGGCGTGGGGCGCGCGCTGATGGCATATTTGGCGCAAATAGCAGTGGAAAACCAGTGTGCGCGTTTTGAATGGATAGTGCTAGATTGGAACCAACTGGCGCTAGATTTTTATGAGGGCTTGGGCGCTAAAGTGCTAAGTGAGTGGCGTATCTGCCGGCTGGAAGAAGCGCAACTGCCCCACTTGGCCAACCACCTGCGGCAAAAACGCTAAAGCGGATGCAAACGAGGTGTGAAGCTTTTCTAAGGTTAGCCGCTCGGGGCTGGAACGTAGTACAAGCGGCGGCCTTCTTGGAGCAACGCGGTAACTTCCTGAGAAATTTCCAATATTGATTGACCAGTGGCCTTGGCCCACTCTTGGCAAATGGCCTCTTGCGCCCGGTTTAATAGGGTGTTATCCGCACTGCTCAGCGCTTTGGGCCAGCCCAAGGCAGATAAATCCCGAATAACTTCACAGTGGATGGCAAACGAACCCTGCCGAAGCCGGCCCGTCAATTCTAATGACCGTTGCCGCCGATCTGGGTTGAGCGGGACGGGTCGGCTCCGAAGCAAATTACGATAATCTGGGAGTTGCTTTCTGGTAACCAAAGACCGTAGATTGGCCGATGGGTCTGTAGTGACCGGAACCCAGACGGTACTGCGCTCCATGGCCACAGCGTAGAACAGCCGCGCGGCTTCACCGGCAAATTGTTTTTCTTCAATCTCCACCACTTGGCCTATGCCAAACTGGGCGTGAACAACGTAATCACCAATTTTAAATTGCATATTGCTTCCAATCTCGCGCTGTTAGCCGCTTAATTTGCGTTCGGCAGAAGGCCATTGCTGAAGCACAACCCCAACGGTTGCGTCCAAAAAAGCCGCTAACCCAACAAAGGGTCTAGCGGCTGTGTACGTCTAAATCCTAATCGTGCAAGAACAGTAGTGTATCACACTACCAGTCGGCATTTCTCTAGCACGGGCCATTCATATCCGGCTGGTGTAGAAGGCGGATGAATTGCCGAAGCTCCCCAAGGTTCACGCAGTTATTTCAACGTCTCCAACGCCAGCCGCACGCTTTCATCGGGCTTAATATCCACGCGCACATCCGCTAAGACGCCTTTCTCATCCACAATGAAGTGCGAGCGCACGTTGCCCCAATACTGGCGGCCCATAAAACTTTTCTCGGCCCACACGCCATATTGCTCGGCCACGCCGTGGTCTTCATCTGAAACGATGACAAAGGGCAGGTTGTATTTGGTTTTGAACTTTTGGTGGCTCTTAGCCCCATCTGGGCTAATGCCAATCACAACGGCGTTCTTTTCGGTAATGGCTTCATAATTATCACGGAAGCCGCAGGCTTGTTTAGTTCAGCCGGGGGTATCATCTTTGCCGTAAAAGTACACCACCACACGCTGGCCGCGCAAGGCGGAGAGCTTCACCACTTGGCCGTTTTCATCCGGCAGGGCAAAGTCCGGCGCGGCGTCTCCAATTTTTAGCGTCATGTTTTACTCCTGAAAGTTGCTGAATGTTATCAAGCACGTAAAAAGTCTAGGCTGGAAAATTGTATCGTCAGAAAGAAATTTGTACGGTGGCGGAATGGTGAACAGTGAACGTGAGTGCGTACAGTCCCAGCGGCGTACGCTCGGCGGAGGTGGTTTGGCCATCCACGCTAACGGTGCGCGGCGCGGCGGGCAGGGCCAAATGCACAGTGCCGGTGGCCACGCGGCCTAACCCCACCGTGAAGCGTAAATGCTGGCCTTCAAATTCCCACGCCGCAATCTCGCCGCCTTGGGAGAAGTGAAAGGTGGAGGCCACTAACATGGGCCGCGCACCCTCACCCCCGGCCCCTCTCCCGTGGGGAGAGGGATGAGAATTTGAACGCAACGCCCATAAACGTACGCCGTGCGGCGGAATCAAGCTGGTCACCAATGGTGCGGAAGTTTCCACGTAGTCAATAGTTTCGTGCCAAAAATCGGCACACCAGTACGTACCCGCTTCTAAATCTAACTCGGCCCAATCAACGGTAAGGGCGCGTGGTGCATCGTCCCAATTAAAAAGGCCCACCACCAACCAGTTGCCCGCCGCATTGCTGAGTGGCAGGGTAATGAGGTTCGGCACACGTTCATTCAGCCAGCCGGGCACCCGTGGGCGCACATTTAGCACGGGCAAAAGCGCGCTGATGTAACGGTGACGCGCCGGGTTGAGTTGGCTCATATCATCTGAGACGAGGAACATGCCACCGGAGAGGCCGATGACGCTGGCTAGCGTTTGCACTTCGGCTTCGGTCAGCCGCGTATCACGGTCTCGCACCAGTAAACAATCCGGGTCATTCAGCCACCAGCGGCGGTGCAGGGCCACGCGGCTGATGATGTTCTGAATGGCGTTGCGGGCGCTGACGAAGGCAAAATCATCTTCTAGCCAGCGGCTAAAGCGGGGCGTTAAAAGTTCTGGGTGCCAGTTGGGGGCCACATCAGTGCTGATGCGCATGCCATCCATCAAACCAATGGCCGGGCCTAGCGGGCAACCACAGCCGAGCAAAAATGTTTCATCACCGGCCGCATCCCGAATATCTTGTAATGCGAGGCGCATGGCTTGGGCACGCGTGAGCTGTGGGTTGTAGCGTTGCGCGGGCAGGGCGGCGGCGTACAAAAAATCGAGTTTGAGATAGGGGAACCCCCACTCGTTTACCGCCGTATGAATCAAGCGGTGAGTATGTTCACGCACGCCGGGGTGAGTGGGATCTAGCGCGTAACACCAGCGGAACCAGTTAAGGCCAGCATTCACGCGTTGGCGGCGGCGGTCTCGCAAAAACCATTCGGGCTGTAAGCGGTTCAGTTGCGCATCAGAGCGGACAATGTATGGCGCGAGCCATAAGCCGGGCGTTAAACCGCTCTGGCGAATGTGGGCGGTGAGCCACGGTAAGCCGCTGGCAAAGGTGGGCTTGGTATTAAACCAATCACCCACCTGCGCCTGAAAGCCATCATCAACCTGTACAAAATCGAGCGGCAGGCGTTCTCGTTCTTGAGTGATGGCGGCCACGTTATTTACCACATTTGCTTCGGTGACTTTATCAAAGTAGTGATACCACGAGCACCAGCCCACCGGCGTATGTGCGGGCACACGCGCGTTATTTTCCCGTGCCACAGCTTCCAAGTATTCGGCCAACGGGTCAGCGCCGTTGGGCTCAATAAACTGCACGTATGCCCAATCGGTCTCACGCGCTTCGCCGGAGGCTAATGGCACACCATCGCCATGGGCCGTTAGGCGCAGAAACGGCGCACGCGCATCAATCAGCAAACTTTCAATCAGGCCAAATTGCTCTCTCTGCGCCGTAAAGCCCAGCACCAGCCCCACGTTATGCGCCGTATCGCCCACCACCGCAAACATATCGCTGGTGAAGTGCCCCAAACTATCCACCACCGGGTTACGCAGGTTGAAGAACTTGGGGCCATCAAACGCTTTGGTGCGGTTGAGCGGGTGGCGCATGCCAGATTGCAGTGCGCCGGTGAAAGACCAAGATTGATAGCCGTTGGAATAAAAGGCTAAGTCTTGCGCTTCTGGATGGAGCCGCAAGTAGGAGGATTGGTTATTGGAGAATTGAAGCGGGCCAAAGCGTGAGCCAATGTGCGCTAGTTCTGAATCCAGCAGAGCGATGGTTTGCAGGCCGAGGTTTTGCACGCGGAAGCGCCAGAGCAAGAATGGATAATGATGCGGCAGGGCAAATTCCAGCGTAATTTGTAGCTGAGCGCCGCCGCCCAGCAAGCCGGTGATGGGCAAACGTTGGGGCGCGGGTGTGAGCACGGCCGTGAGCAAGGTGAGGGGGCCGTGTGGGGAAGTATCTGCTTGCGCCACGGCCACGCCCACCTCGCGCACGCGGCCTTCCCAATTGTGCCGCACGCCCAGCGCATCACGCCACTGTACGCCGCCGCGCACATTTTCTAGCGTGGGCCATTCGCGGCCCGGCTGGCGCAAACTCCACAGCGCGGTGTTCGGGTCAAATTCAAAATTTAGGTAAGGATTGGCAAGCGTGGGCATAAAACGTGGCTATTTAAAGTTTAACATACTGAGGCCTTCAGCGTCAGATTTTCGCCTAGTTTCAGACGATTTGGCCGGATGGTTCGGCCTAACACCGCCGTGTGGGGTGTTTTTTTGTAACGGGGGCGCCAATTGCGCCCACGCCATAATCAGTGTATCTTTACGGTAATTCGCTCACTGAGAGAACCGTATGGATATTTTGCACTTAGTTGATCGGCTCGAGGAAGTATTCAATGATGGACGGCCTATTCCGCTGACGCGTAAGCTGGCCGTGGATGAAGACCGAGTGCTGGAGTTGATTGACCAGATGCGCGTCTCAATTCCTGATGAAGTGAAGAAGGCTCAGCAAATTCTCAATCAGCGGGATAAAATTTTGGCGCAGGCGCAGGAAGAAGCCCAGCGCACCGTGCAGTTAGCGCAGGAAAAAGCCACGCAATTGGTGGAGCGGGAAACGTTGGTGGAGCAGGCCAAATTGCGCGCGCAAGATGTGATGCGGCAAGCCGAAGATGATGCCGACGGCATCCGCGCCGATGCGGATGATTATGTGCTGGATGTGCTGACGCGCTTGGAAGCCGAAACGGCCAAATCGCTCAACCAAATCCGCAACGGCATGAATAAACTGCGGGCCGATAAAGGCCAGCCGGAGTTAACGGAATAAGCCCCGGCGGCGCTTACCTTGACACGCCTCCAGCGCCTTCGTATAATGCCGCCCAGTTGCCTGCCACATCAGCAGGCATTTGTTTCGTAACTCTGTGGGCAGACCGGTGAGTTTGCTCAGGTGCTAGTTAGATAAGGAAAAGAAGAACGCCATGCCCCCACATCCCAAACGCAAACACTCCAAAGGCCGCCGTGACCGCCGCCGCGCGCATGATGCTTTAACAGCGCGCACCATTGTGGCTTGCTCCAACTGCGGTGAGAAGCACTTAGCGCACACCGTCTGTCCGTCCTGTGGCTTCTATGACGGTAAAGAAGTTGTAGCGCAGAAAAAAGATAGCAAATAGTTGACGTAGTTCGTATTGCGTAAAAAAAGAACTGGCCGCAAAGCCAGTTCTTTTTGTTTCCGCGCGGGCTAAAGCCCTTGCTGAGAACGTGGAAGCCCCGTCGTCAAGCTCGGGGCAGGCCCTTCGGGCTAGAATGTAGCCCCACCGGGGCTTTCACAAACTAAGGGATGGCTTTAGCCCGAACCGAAGATTACCCCAACTCATGAATATGCTCTTGTAGTTTGCGCTGATTGATTTTGAGATATTGGTCACGCAAAATCTGTTCCATCTCTTCTGGCTTTAGGCGCTT
>JAEURM010000008.1 GCA_016789245.1 Anaerolineales bacterium | reverse complement strand
CGTGCTCACGGTGTGCTTGGGCAAAAGCACCTACGCCCGCTGTGGCCTCATTGTGAACGTAACGCCCTTTGAGCCGGAGTGGGAAGGCTTTGTAACGCTGGAAATTTCCAACACCACGCCCCTGCCCGCCAAAGTGTATGCCAATGAGGGCATTGCCCAAGTGCTGTTCTTTGAAGGCGATGAGCCGTGCGCCATTTCTTACGCGGATAAGAAGGGCAAGTATCAGAAACAGCAGAGCATTGTTCTGCCCAAACTGTAGTGATTGATAATTGGTTACCGGTTAGTAGTTATTGAGCGTTACTCCAATAACTACTGGCCAGTAACTTTTTTTATGCGTAGCTTATGGTTTGTGGGGCTTACATTTTTAGCGGCCTGCACGTTGGCCACGCCGGAGCCTACGGCTACGCCACCGCCTACAGCCACCATCACTCTGCCCACTTCCACGCCAACGGTGCCCGTTACCGTTACGCCGCGCCCGGCCAGTTTCACTGCCACGCCGGTTCCTTCACCCACCATTCCCGCAAACACCTTAGTTGAGCGCGGCGAATTGCCGCCCGGCTTCTCACTCATCATTTACGCCGAAGTACCCGGCCCTACCTCCCTCACCTTTGGGCCGGATGGGCGTTTGTATGTGGCTTCCACCAATCAAGTGGTGTACGCGCTGGCAGATAACGATGGAGACCGCCGCGCGGAGGAGCGCCGCGTGTTTGCCCGCAACGTGCCGATTCCGTTGGGGCTGTTGTGGGTGGAAGATCAGCTCTACATTTCTTTCAACGCGGATGGTGATGGCCGCGTGGCCTTTGTGCGCGATACGAACAGTGATGGCGTGGGCGAGCGGCTGAATGAAGTTCTGCGCGGCTTACCCGCCAGCGGGCGGCACCAAAATGATGGCATGGCGTTGGGCGCGGATGGCTACATTTATTTGGGCATGGGCTCAGCGTGTGATGCGTGCCGCGAGCCGGATAACCGCTCAGCCAGCATCCTCCGTTTTAGGCCGGATGGTAAAGAGTTGAGTGTGTTCGCGCGCGGCTTGCGTAATCCGTATGATGTGGCTTTTAACACCGCTGGGGATTTATTTGCTACGGATAACGGGCGCGATGATTTGGGCCAAACCGCGCCGGTGGAGGAACTTAACTGGATTGTGGCGGATGGCGATTACGGCTACCCTAATTGTTACGAGGGCGCAGATGAAGAGCAGTGTTTAGATAAAACGGAAGCGGTGGCCACGTTCGCGGCGCGCTCTTCGGCCAACGGCTTGGTGTTTTACAGCGGCACTAACTTTCCGGCGGAGTATCAGGATAACGCGTTTGTGGCGGTGTTAGGCTCGTATGTGTATCCGGAATTGCAACGCGGCTTACAGCGCGTGATTTTAGAAAAGGCCAACGGTGCATACACCGCCCGCACGGAATGGTTTTTGCAGTTTACGGGCGTGGGCCGCGTGCTAGATGTAACCGTTGGCCCAGATGGTGGCCTGTACGCGGCGGATTATGAGCAAGGGCTGATTTACCGGATTGTGTGGGGCGCGCCTTGAAAGAGAATTGGGGAAGTGGAGAATTGCGAGCGCTGTTTTTGCATCGAATTACGCGAATTTTTTATGATTCTCTAATCCTCCAATTCTCCCAATAACTACTACCCCATAACTCAATAACCACTTACCACAGTCTGCATCAGCTTCCACAATGTTTCAACGTGGTGGCGCTCGGTGGGAAGGGCGCCAACGGAAACGCGCACCATCCACCGGCCCTTGAGCGTAGCGGGCGTAACGTACGCTTGCCCCGAGACGTTCAGGCGCGCGGCCCACGCTTGGGTGTGAGCGTCTAGCGCTTCACCGCTGAGGCCGGGCGGCTCATGCCGCACACACACAGTTTGCAGAGGCACGGGGGCTAGCACACGCCAATTGGGCGCGGCGGTTACCTGCGTGGCCAACCATTGCGCGTTGGCAATATCGCGGCGCAGGCGGTTTTGTAAGCCGCTCACCCCTTGCTCTCTAATTAAGCACCACAGCTTGAGGGCGCGGAAACGCCTCCCCAGCGGAATGCCCCAATCCCGCAGATTCTTCACTTGGGCATCCACCGCACTTTGCAGGTAGCTGGGGTTGGTGCTCATCACACGCACTAAATGCTCTGCATCGCGCACATAATATAGTGAGCAATCAAACGCTACGCCCAGCCACTTGTGCGGATTGAGCACTACTGAATCCGCCGCTTCCACGCCGTCCCACATCCAACGGTATTCCGGCAGAATCATGGCCGAGCCAGCCATCGCGGCATCCACATGCAACCAAATTTTTTCGGCCTGCGCAATTTGGGCAATGGCGGCCACCGGGTCTAACGCAGTGGTGGCGGTGGTGCCAGTGGTAGCTACAACCGCGCACGGCACAAACCCGCGTTCACGGTCAGCGCGGATGGCTTCAGCTAACAGTTGCGGCTTCAGCGCAAAATTTTCATCCGCCGGAATAACACGCACGTTGGCGCGGCCAAAGCCGGCCAGCAAGGCGGCTTTTTCCACAGAGCTGTGGCTGTACTCAGAAACGTACACAATCAACGGCTGAGCTTCAGCTTGCAGGCCGCCGCGTGCCAGTGAGTAGTTGGAAGCCCGTTCGCGCGCACACAACAGCGCCAGCAGAGTACACGCCGAAGCGGTATCTTGAATCACGCCGCTCCACGCCGGTGAAAGGCCCACCATTTGCCGCATCCAATCCGTTACCACTTCCTCTAATTCAGAAAGCGCCGGGCTAGATTGCCACGAGAGGCCCAACACGCCCAAGCCGGTGCTCACGTAATCACCCAGCACGGAGGCCAATTCGCTGTTGGCTGGAAAATAGCCGAAAAATTGTGGATGTTGCCAGTGCGAGAGGCCGGGCAGGATGGTTTCATCCAAATCCCGCAAGATGGCAGAAAAATTTTCTGGCGCACTGGGCGGCGCGGCGGGCAATTGCGCCCGCACCTCCCCGGGTTTTACTTGCGCCATCACCGGCCGCTCGGCCACGCGGGCGCGGTAATCGGCAATCCAGTCAATCAGTTGGTGGCCTATCTGGCGGAATTCTTCGGGAGTCATGTTGAGAGAATTAGAAAAGTGGAGAATTGGAGCAGTAGCTGCTCGCTTCATGCAAATCGTCACTCCCGCGAAAGCGGGAGTCCATCTCTTCGGCAATGGATACCCGCTTTCGCGGGTATGACGTACTTAAAGTGTGTTTGGCCATGTGAGATGAGTTAATCAGTTATAGATTCTATTATGGCCTATAGTAAAGGCTGAGTTGTTTATTGGAGTAAAGGATTAATTCTCTAATCCTCCAATTCTCTTTTTAGAAGCTTAACCTGAAACACTCACCTGTACGCCTTGCTGATCAACGGGCAGGACGAAGGTGCGGCACGGCAGGCCATTGGCTTGAAAAGCGTTTTTCATCGCGTCCGCAATTTCCCAGTGCTTATCTGGCGCAAAGGCCACAATGGATGGCCCAGCTCCGCTGAGCGCTACCGCCACCGCGCCCGCTTTCCGCGCTTCAATTACTACGGCATCAAAACCCGGAATGAGTCTTTTGCGGTACGGTTGATGCAGACGGTCTGCCATTGACCAGTGCAGAAGTTCATAATCACCCGCCATGAGCGCCTGCACAGTGAACACAGCGCGGCCAATGTTGAACACGGCATCTTTGAGCGGCACTTGCTGGGGCAGGGCGGCGCGGGCTTCCGCCGTGGAAAGTTTGAAGGCGGGCAGAGCAATGGCCACTTTGAGCGCGGGCACACTCAGCGCCTTCACCAACAATTCTTCTTCGGCGGCGCTGGTAAGCGCGAGGCCACCAAAAATAGCCGCGCCCACATTATCCGGGTGGCCTTCCATTTCTGTGGCCAAGCGTAAAAGCTCTTCGCGTGTTAGCCGCCCATCCACTAGTGCGTTAGCGGCCGCAATGCCGCCCACAATGGCGGCAGAGGAACTGCCCATGCCACTGCCCACCGGAATGCCGTTGATGGCGTGAATGCGCAAACCACCCGGGCGGCGGCCCAATTTTTCAAATACTTTTTCGGCGGCGCGGTAAGTGAGGTTGGTGGTATCGGTAGCCACGCGTTCGGCACCTTCGCCCTCCACATCAATTTCTAGCCCTTGCTTGGTTTCGTAAAACTCAACCGTGTTGCGCAGGCTGAGGGCTAGCGCCAAACAATCAAATCCCGCGCCCAAGTTGGCGGTGGAGGCGGGAACGGAGACGGTGACTTTTTTCATGGGATAAACGTGAAACGTGGGACGCTTCACGTTTTACGTTTCACTCAGTGCCCTAACACGCGGTGCGGCTCATACAATTCTTCTAGCGCTTTGATTTCGGCGTCATCTAGCTTGATGGCGAGCGCGGCCACGGCTTCTTCTAGCTGGTACATTTTGCTAGCGCCGATGATGGGCGCGGTGATGCCGGGCTTGTGTAACATCCACGCTAACGCCATTTGCGCCGAGGAAACGCCGCGTTGCTTGGCCAGTTCCGCACATCGCTCCGCCACGCGGAAATCCGATTCATGGAAGTACATGCTCCGCGCAAAATCATCCACTTGGGCGCGCTCGGTTGCGCCGCTCTTGGCCCGCGTGCGGTTGCCGGCCAAAAAGCCACGGGCCAGCGGGCTCCACGGGATAAGGCCCACGCCTTCCGCGCGGCACAGCGGAATCATCTCGCGCTCTTCTTCACGGTAAATCAAGTTGTAGTGGTTCTGCATGGAAACAAACCGTGCCCAGCCGTGCTTTTCAGAAAGATGCAAGGCTTTGGCGAATTGCCACGCGTACATACTGCTAGCGCCAATGTAGCGCGCTTTACCCGCCCGCACCACATCATTAAGTGCCTCCAACGTTTCTTCAATCGGCACGGCGTTATCCCAGCGGTGAATTTGGTACAAGTCCACGTAATCGGTGCCGAGGCGGCGCAGAGAATCATCAATGCTGTGCAAAATGTGCTTGCGCGAAAGGCCGCCTTGGTTGGGCTTTGGCCCCATGTTGCCGTGAACTTTGGTGGCAATCACCACTTCATCGCGCTTAGCTAAATCACGCAGGGCGCGGCCCGTAATCTCCTCGCTCACGCCGAGGGAGTACACGTTGGCCGTATCAAAAAAGTTAATGCCCACTTCCAGCGCGCGCTGAATAAACGGGCGGCTCTCATCTTCATCCAGCATCCACGTGCGCCACTTTTTATCCCCATACGTCATCATGCCTAAACACAAACGGGAAACTTTCAAACCAGTGTTGCCTAAGTTGATGTATTCCATGAAAACTCCACAAAAGAGAATTAGAGAATTCTCAAATCCTCCAATTCTCAAATTCTCTAACTCCCAATCAGCTTTTCCAACGCTCCCATCGTAGCTGGAATCACTTGCGGCGGGGCGAAGCGGGCGGTGATGCTATCTGGGTCTTTCAGGCCGTGGCCCGTAACCACGCACACCACCGTTTTGCCGCGCACATCCAAACGGCCCGCATGTACTTCTTTGAGCAAGCCCGCCGCGCCAGCCGCCGAGGCCGGCTCACACCACACGCCTTCAGATGCCAAGCGTTGTTGCATGGCTAAAATTTCCGTATCGCTCACGGCCATAATGCGGCCATCGGATTCTTCGGCGGCGGCTAAAGCTTCTTCGCCGCGCGCAGGCCGCCCAATGCGGATGGCGGTGGCGATGGTTTCCGGCTTATCTACGGCGTGGCCCAGCACCAGCGGCGCGGCCCCTTCCGCTTGCACGCCCAACAACTGCGGCAAACTTTCTGTGCGGCCCACCAAGTGATACTCCACAAAACCTTTCCAGTACGCGGTGATGTTACCCGCGTTGCCCACCGGCAAACACAGCCAATCCGGCGCGCGGCTTAGTGCATCCACCAATTCAAAGGCCGCCGTTTTTTGGCCTTCCAGCCGGTGCGGGTTAATGGAGTTCACCAGCGCAATGGGCCGCTTCTGAGAAATCTCGCGCACCAACGCCAGCGCATCATCAAACGAGCCTTGGATTTGAATCACCGCCGCGCCATAGGCCACCGCTCCCGCTAACTTGCCCACCGCCACTTTCCCTTCCGGAATCAGCACGTAACAGGCAATACCCGCGCGCGCCGCGTAGGCCGCCGCAGAGGCCGCCGTGTTGCCGGTGGAAGCGCAAATGCAGGCCGTAGCGCCATCCGCCACGGAGGCCGTCATCGCCACCGTCATGCCTCTATCTTTAAAGGAGCCGGTGGGGTTGAGGCCTTCAAACTTGGCACGTACATCCGCGCCTAGCTCGGCACTCAAGCGCGGCAGGGGAATGAGCGGCGTGTTGCCTTCATTCAGCGTAATGGGCACAGCGGCGTTGGGTAACTGGGTGAGAAAATCACGGTAGCGGTTAATTAATCCGGCGTAAGACATGGTGGGCGGATTATACTGCTGAAACAATGGCCCTTATGAAACACGGAGGGCGCGGAAACCAACGGAGAAACAGGGAAAAAATCCGTGTATTCCGTGTTTTAGTCACCATCCGAATTTCATTCGGCCAGCCGTGCGGCGCTCAGTGGTAAAATCTTAAGCCAGACCGTTGGAGGCTACTATGGAAACGCAAAATGGAACTCATACGAATGGAACAGCGGCCACCGGAACCGTGGCGCTGAAACGCGGCTTGGCGCAAATGCTCAAAGGCGGCGTGATTATGGATGTGGTGACGCCGGAGCAGGCCAAAATTGCTGAAGACGCCGGCGCGTGCGCGGTGATGGCGCTGGAGCGTGTGCCGGCTGATATTCGCGCGGACGGCGGCGTGGCCCGCATGAGTGACCCCGATATGATTCAGGGCATCATCGAGGCGGTGAGCATCCCCGTGATGGCCAAATGCCGCATTGGCCACTTTGTGGAAGCGCAAGTGTTGGAAGCGCTGGGCGTGGATTACATTGACGAAAGCGAAGTGCTGACGCCCGCTGATGAAGAGCACCATGTGAACAAGCACAACTTCAAAGTGCCGTTTGTATGCGGTTGCCGCAACTTGGGTGAAGCCTTGCGCCGCATTGCAGAAGGCGCGGCCATGATGCGCACCAAAGGCGAGGCCGGCACCGGTGACGTGGTGGAAGCTGTGCGGCACGCCCGCTCCGTGTTGGGTGAAATTCGCCGTTTGCAGACGATGAATGAGGAAGAACTCTTCACATACAGCAAGAACCTCGGTGCGCCGTATGAATTGGTGAAGGAAACGAAAGAGTTGGGCCGCTTGCCGGTGGTGAACTTTGCCGCCGGTGGCATTGCCACCCCCGCCGATGCCGCGCTGATGATGCAACTAGGCGTGGACGGCGTGTTTGTAGGCAGTGGCATTTTCAAGAGCGGTGACCCGGCCAAGCGTGCCAAAGCCATTGTGCAAGCCACCACACACTTCCGCGATGCCAAGATTATTGCGGACGTGAGCCGCAACTTAGGCGAGGCTATGGTGGGCCGCAGTGCCGCCAGCCTGCCGGAGAAAGAACAGCTAGCCGTACGCGGCTGGTAAACTCGTATTGCGTAGTGCGTAGTTCGTAATTTCACGCACTACGCATTACGCAATACGTATGTTGAAATTTGGAGTACTTGCATTACAAGGGGATTTTGCCGAACACGCCGTTACGCTTAAACGCTTGGGCCATGACGTGGCGGAAGTGCGCCTACCGCGTGATTTAGATGGCTTAAGCGGCCTCATCATCCCCGGTGGTGAAAGCACCACCATTGGCAAGCTGGCCGTAGAATGGGGGCTGATGGAGCCATTGCGGGCCTTTGCGCAGAGCAAGCCGGTGTGGGGCACCTGCGCGGGCGCTATCTTCCTTTCTAAAGATGCACACCGCCCACAGCCGCTACTGGGCTTAATGAATATTGTGGTGGCCCGCAACGCTTTTGGCCGGCAAGTAGATAGCTTTGAGATGGATTTAGAAGTGCCCGCTCTGCATGATGCATCTCAGCCGTATCACGCCGTTTTCATCCGTGCACCGCTCATAGAAAGTGTGGGGGCCGGGGTGCAAGTGCTGGCCAAGCTGGCAGATGGCCGCATTGTGGCCGCCCAGCAAGGACATCTGCTCGCCACCTCCTTTCACCCAGAACTGACGCGCGATGACCGGTTTCATCAGTATTTTGTGAATTTAGCGAAGTAAGAATTGAGAATTCAGGAGCCAGAAGAAAATTCTGGCTCCTGAATTCTGAATCCTGACCCCATGACTGTTTCCGAGTTTTCCGTTCCAGACGTAGTGCCCGGTGACCGGCGTTCGCCAGTAGCGTGGGTGCGCTCCCATGCCTTGCGGCACAAATGGGCGCTGGCCACATTTTTTTCCGGTGCGTTTGTAAATGCCGCGCTGGCCGCCGCCATTCCGTGGCTGGTAGGTACCGCCTTCACTATCCTTTCTGCGCCGCAACCAGATTACACCGCTTTGTTGTGGGCCGCCGCAGGCATTGCCGCCTCGCAAGCTATCCGCGCCATTTGGCAATTGGGCCGCAACTTCAGCGCGGAAACTATTGGCCAACGGCTGGAGCGGGACGCGCGCGCCGAACTGTACGCCAGCCTGCTGGGCAAAAGCATGACGTTCCACAGTTTGCGGCCCGTGGGTGAAATTATGGCCCGCGCCACCAATGATGTGCGTGAGTTAAACCTCATGTTCAATCCGGGCATCAACTTGGTGGTAGGTTCTTCCAATTTTTTGCTCATGCCGCTCTTCCTCACGCCGGCCATTCACCCGCAGTTAATTGTGGTGCCGCTAGCCTTTGTATTGGCTTTTGCATGGAGCGTGCGGCGTTACATGCGGGAGATGAATCCGGTAACGGAGCGGGTGCGTGCTTCCTTTGGCAGTATGAACGCGCGGCTAGAAGAAGCGTTGGAAGGCGTGGAAACCGTAAAAGGCGCGGCGCGCGAGTTGGATGAAGTGAGCCGCTTTGAACAAAGCGTGGGTGCGTGGCGGGGCGCCTACCTGCGGCAGGGCGAAATTGAAGCGCGTTATTTGCCACTACTGTTCCTCGGTATTGCAATTTCACTCGGCTTGCTTCATTCGTTCTTGCTGTTTCAGGTGGGGGAAATTACGGGCGGGCAAGCGGTGGCATTTAATTACTTGCTTTTGCTGTTCAATTTTCCCACCTTTATTTCCCTCACGGCCTTCTCGCAAATTTCATCCGGCCTCGCCAGTGGCCGCCGCATTCTAGAACTTATCAATACTGAAACAGATTTAGACCACAATGCCACTGGCCGCGCCGAGGCCGTGCACGGCGCCATAAGTTTTGAGAACGTGACGTTTGCGTATGGTGAGTCTGAACCCGTGCTTCGCGATTTGAACTTCACCGTGCAACCGGGCCAAACGGTGGCCGTTGTGGGGCAAACCGGCGCGGGCAAAACTAGCCTCATCCGTTTGATAAACCGCACGTATGATGTAGCGGGCGGCCAAGTAAAAGTAGATGGCGTAGATGTGCGCGATTGGAACTTAGAGAGCCTGCGCCAACAAATTAGTATTATTGAGCAGGATATTTTTCTGTTCTCGCGCACTATTGCGGAAAATATTGCCTTTGGCAAGCCGGAGGCCACGCCGGCCGAAATTGAAGAAGCCGCCCGCGCCGCGCAAGCGCATGACTTTATCACTTCATTTGAGAATGGCTACCAAACAGTGATTGGTGAGCGCGGCGTAACGCTCTCTGGCGGGCAGAGGCAACGGCTGGCGCTGGCCCGCGCCTTCCTCACCAACCCACGCATTTTAGTGCTGGATGATTCCACTAGCGCCATTGATAGCGCCACCGAAGACCAAATTCAACGCGCCATCTTCCGCGCCGCCGAGGGCCGCACCACATTCATCATCACCCATCGGCTCTCACAAATCCGTTGGGCGGATAAAATCATCGTCCTGCGCCAAGGCCGCATCGCCGCCATCGGCTCACATGATGAATTACTGCAGAGCAGTGAGTCTTACCGAAGGATTTTTGCTAGGTATCAATCATAGAAGTGTCGCGTGTCAAAGTATCAAGTGTCCTCCGCCATGATTGAGACGTTCGTCTTTGCGGAGGACACCTGACACCCGACACTCGATACTTAGATTTTCCTGAATGAGCTTTTTTGAAGGCCTAGACGCCGAAAAGTATGACCGTCAATATACCGATGCGCAATTGGTGCGCCGGATGGCGAAGTTTTTTGCGCCGCATCGCACCGCGATGGTGGTGGTGCTCTTCACCTTTCTGCTCACTGCCGCGCTCGATGCCGCTTTCCCCGTCATTCTGGCCGAAGCCGTCAATCGGCTCACACAAACGGCCGAGACCAACATCATTGTGGTGTTGTTTTTGGCGTTGCTCACGGCCAACTGCTCGTTCTGGGTCATCAATTACGTGCAACGCCGCACCATCGCCCGCGTCACTGGCGCCGTCATCGGTGGCCTACGGGCGGAGGCCTTCCGCGCTACCATCGCGCATGATTTGAGCTTCTATGATGAGTACAGCTCAGGCCGCATCGTCAGCCGCATTACCTCCGATACCCAAGAGTTTGCCAACGTCACGGTGCTGATTGCCGATACCTTCAGCCAGTTTTTGGCCGTGTTCATCCTCACTGCCATTTTGTGGAGTATCAACAGCCCGCTCACCCTTGCGCTCTGGCTTTCCACCCTGCCCGTCATTC
Organism: Anaerolineales bacterium; assembly: GCA_016789245.1. Next base: position 9,933 of record JAEURM010000008.1, on the reverse strand, counting down.
TCATTGCCCTGATTTACCGCCGCTTGGCCCGCCACGTGACGCGGCAAGGCACGCGCGCCATGGCCAACGTCAACGCGTCTATTCAGGAAACGGTTTCCGGTATTGCGGTGGCCAAAAACTTCCGGCAAGAGGGCGCTATTTACGATGAATTCCGCGAGGTGAACAAACAATCGTATCGCATTAATTTGCGGCGCGGCTTTGTGCTGGCCGCCGTGTTCCCTACCCTGTGGGTGGTGGCCGGTGCGGCTACGGCCAGTTTGGTGTACACCGGTGGGCAAGCGGTGGGCGCGGGCGTGCTCACCGCCGGCGCGTGGTATTTATTCATCCAAGCGGTAGAGCGCTTCTACTTTCCGTTTCTCAACATTGCTTCTTTCTGGAGCCAAGTGCAAGCCGGCCTGAGCGCGGCGGAGCGCGTGTTTGCGCTGGTAGATGCTGAACCCGCCGTGAAACAAACGGGCGGTGAACGGTTGCTAGCGCTTCGCGGGGAAATTGAATTTGAGCAGTTGAACTTCCGCTATTCCAGCAAAGAAATTGTGCTCACGGATTTTAGTTTGCACATTCAGCCCGGTGAGACGATTGCGTTAGTGGGCCACACCGGCGCGGGCAAAAGCTCCATTGCCAAACTGATTGCGCGCTTTTATGAATTTCAAACCGGCGCATTGAAAATTGATGGGCAAGATATTCGGTCACTGGATTTGAGCGCCTATCGGCGGCAGTTGGGCATTGTTTCGCAAGTGCCATTTTTGTTTACTGGAACCGTGCTAGAAAACATCCGTTACGTGCGGCCAGAAATTAGTGAAGCGGAAGTGGAGCGGGTGGCACGGCAGATTGGCAACGGCGAGTGGCTAGAAACCCTGCCGAACGGCTTACACACGGAAGTAGGGCAACGTGGCGCCAAGCTCTCCCTCGGCCAGCGGCAATTAGTGGCCCTGATGCGCGTGTTGGTGCAGAAGCCCGCCGTGTTTATTTTGGATGAAGCCACCGCCAGCGTGGATCCGTTCACCGAGGAGCAAATTCAGCAGGCGTTGGATTTGATTTTGCACCAGAGCACGGCCATCATCATCGCCCACCGGCTCTCCACCGTGCGCGCGGCCGATAGGATTGTGGTGCTGAAGAAGGGCCAGATTATTGAGCAAGGCAACCACACGCAATTGCTGGCGCAAGGCGGCCACTACGCCGAGCTATACAACACTTACTTCCGCCATCAATCACTAGAAGCCATCAACGCTTTTGGTGAGTACCGCAAATCACCCGTTGCGGCGGATTAGGTTTGTTTGTTGCATCGAATTGCGCGAAAACTCTGCGCTTCAATATGCCGCTTAAATTAAAACAACAAGCCCCCCTTCGGCAAGCTCAGGGCAGGCTCTGAGCGAAGACCCGCCGTTTTTGGGCGGGCCGCAGTCGAAGGGGCGCTTTTATCCACGTATCAGTAGACTCAATGAACCAACCCATCATCTTTTTAGATTTAGAAGGCACGCTGAGCGCGGGTGAAATGTGGCGCGGCGTAGGCCGTTACCTGCAAGCTCACGGGCAGGGCGCGGCGTATCGCCAATTCTTTATCACGCACTTGCCGGGCGTGTGGCTAGGCCGCTTGGGCTTGGTGGATAAACAGACGATGCGGGCGCGCTGGCTGGATGGGCTAACCCTAACCTTGAAGGGCAAAACGGCGGCGGAAATTGAGACGTTGAGCGAGTGGGTGGTGGAGCATGAACTGTGGCCGCAACGCCGTCAAGCGGTGCTGGATGAAATTATTTGGCATCAACAAGCTGGCGCGCAGGTGGTGTTGGCCTCTGGCGCATACTTAAGTGTGCTCACCGCTTTTGCCCGCCGCTTGGGCAACAGTGTAGAAGTCATCGGCACGCCGCTAGAATTTATCGCGGAGCGTGCCACGGGCAAGTTTGCCGGCCCGCATTGCGTGGGCGCAGAAAAAACGGCCCGTGTGCGCCATCGCGCCGCCTCCGCTGAGGTGCTGGCCGCGTACGGTGATACGCTGGGAGATGCGGAGATGCTGGCCCTCAGCCGCCAACCCGTAGCCGTTGCGCCGGATAAAGAGTTGGCGCGCCTGGCTCAGCAACGCGGCTGGCGCGTGATGAGCGGATAAAATTAGTTCACTATGCCTGCGCTATTTCCAACGCTTCTACTTATCATCATCGCTCTGTTAGCTGTGCGGCTGTGGCAACGCTCACCTGGGCGTAATCCCAACACCTACAGCGTAGAGTTGGCGTGGTTGCGGGCGGGCATTTACTTCGCTTCTTGCTGGCTCGTCAGTTGGAGCGTGGGCGCACTGCAACACATCACTAGCCAGCCGCTAGCCACGGCCGCGCAATTGCAAGATGTGAGGTGGTGGGCTTTGGCCGCCTTGTGCTTGCTGATAGAGATTGTGGGTTACTACGTCATCTGGCCGCGCGGCACACTGACGCATGGGCGCGCTTTACACTGGCCCACCGTCTTCCTCTTTGGCTTGTTGTGGGGCTTGAGCGAGGGGCAGTTATTTGTGAGCGTGTGGGCACTGGCGCAAAGCTTCACGAGTAACACGCTCATCGTCGCCATCGTCACGTTTGTGGTGCTTTCGGCTTTTATTGGGATGTGGCACGCGCTGTACTGGGATATTTACGTAGCCCCGGAGCACAACATTGCGGAGTGGAACGGGCGCAAAGTGTTATTTGCGCACATTCCTAATTTAGTAGTAACGCTCACGTTTTTGGCTTTGCACGGCAACTGGGCGCTGATGGTGCTCTTCCAGACGGTGGCCCTGCTCGGCTCCACGTACTTCATGCGCTTCCCTCGCTACGTGGCGGATGCCCACCTACGCGCATAAACGCTTTCATTGCGCACCCCGCGCGGGCGTGAACGCACCGCGCTCAAAAAACAAAGCCCGATTTATCGGGCTAAGTCTTCTTTGTATGAATCAGATGCTTCCGCATTGGGCGGATTGGGTATTTTGGAGAATTTATATAAACTCCCGAAACACCTGATTGCCCAACAGCCGCCCGGCTTTGGTGAGCCGCGCGCGTTCTCCATTCCACTCTAGCAGGCCGCGCGCCGCTAACGTTTGTAATTCTTGCGGGTATTGTGCGGCCAGCGTCACGCCAAAACGCCGCTCAAAATCAGAATCCGCTACGCCCTCCTGCACTAGCCGCAGGCCCATCATCATGGTTTCGCCCTGCGCATCTTTTTCCGTGAGGAGATTTTTTTGCGCCACGGCGGATGAAAGTGGAAAGGGCCGCGCCTGAGCGTTTTCTAGGCGTTGAATGTAAGCGGCCGGCGCCAACACATTGGCGTAACGTATGTTTTCCGCGTAGCCGTGCGCGCCCGCGCCCAAACCCAAATAGGGCTGGTTGCGCCAATACTGCAAATTGTGGCGGCAAGTCAAAACGGGTGACGCGTCCCTTTTGGCCCAATTGGAAATTTCATATTGCACAAAACTATGTTTCTCAAAAATCTCGCTGACCCACTCGTACATCTCAGCCGCCAAATCTGGGTCTGGCATAGGAAGCAGGCCTTTGTACACCCACGCTCGCATCGGCGTGCCATGTTCTAAGGAAAGCGCGTAGGCTGAAATGTGCTCCGGCCCTAAGCCCAAAATGCGGTGAACGGTAGCCTGCCACTGTGCCAGCGTTTGGTGCGGCAGGCCAAAGATTACGTCTAAGTTGAGATTATCAAAGCCGGCCGCGCGCGCCCAACTCACGGCTTGCGCCACATCACCAAATAAGTGCAAACGGTCTAGCAGGCGCAATTCATGCGGATGAGAAGATTGCACGCCGAAGGAAAGCCGGTTGAAGCCGAGGGCGCGTGCGCCTTCTAAGTACGCGCGGCTCACCGTGCCCGGGTTGGCTTCCATGGTGATTTCGCAATCCGCCGTGAGGGCAAAGTGGCCGCGCAGGGCGTTGAATATTTCTGTGTGCAGTTCTAACGGCAAGAGAGAGGGCGTGCCGCCGCCAAAGAAAATGGTGTGAACGGGCGCCGGCTGGCCGTAAGCGGCCACATGCGCCTCGCCCACCAGCCGCACTTCCGCCGCCAGCGCCCGCGCATATGCCGGCATCAACTCATCCAAGCCCGCGTAGGTGTTGAAATCACAGTACGCGCAACGCACGGAACAGAAGGGGATGTGAAGATATAAGCTAAACATGGCCCCTGCAAGTTACCACAAGCGTTGGTGTTCGTTCAAGTAGGGTGTCTTGCGCGCACATTGAAATCTTAATCTACCCATGAGGCATTCTGGAAGGGGATGTGCGGGTATGTGGATATGTAGGGGCGAAGCATTCGGCAAAACGGTCGCAAACATACCAAATATTTTCTGCCGAATGCTTCGCCCCTACTGAAATTGCGGTGAAAATTTGTTTTGAGAATTACCCCACCGCCTGCACGCAGGCTTGGGCGGCGGCGGTGATGGCGGCAAAGTTGCCGGAGCTGACGGCAGATTTGGAAACGAGATTACCGCCAATGCCCACGGCCACTGCGCCCGCCGCTAAATACTCACGGGCGTTTTCTGGGCTAACGCCGCCCGTGGGAACCAGTTTGAGGAAGGGGAACGGGGCCAGCACATCTTTAATGTACTTTGGCCCAAACGTTTGCGCCGGAAAAAGTTTTACCAATTCCGAGCCAGCTTCATGTGCTTCTAGCAATTCCGTGGGTGTGAGCGCCCCGCAGGCAATGGGGATGCTTTGGCGCACGCACTCCGCAATCACCGGCACGCGCACGGCCGGCGTAACAATGAACTGCGCGCCTGCTTCAATGGAGGCCTGAGCGGCTTCCACTGATAAAACTGTGCCTACGCCCACGCACGCCGCCGCGCCCAAATGCGCGCGCACGCGGCTCACCGCTTCCGTAGCGCCCCGGCCAGTGAGCGTAAATTCCATCACGCTAATGCCGCCCGCCACCAACGCCTGCGCCACTTCAAGGGCGCGGTCATAATTTTCCAGCCGGATGATGGCGATGATTTTTTTCTGGAGGATGGTTTCAAGGGTGTTCATGTGTGAAAATCCCAATGCTCAAATCCCAATTTCAAATTGGTAATCCCTAATCCTTAATCCCTAAATCTACCGCGCAACATCCACGCGTTGTTGAGCCATCACAGTGTTGAGTTCAGCGCGGGAGGTGAGGGCGCGGTCACCGTGCTGGGTGAGGGCAATGGCGGCTAATGCCACGCCGCGCCGCAAGCCGTCCGGCACATCGCCATCCAGCCAGCCATCTAGTACGCCGGCCGCAAACGCATCCCCACTGCCAATCCGGTCCACAATCTGCACGGGCAGGGCGGGCTGAAAATGAAATTGGTTTTGATAAAGCAAAGCCGCGCCGCGCTCACCGAAAGTGCTAATCACAACTTGCGCGCGGGTTTGGGCTTGTAGTTGTTTCAGTAATTCTTGTGGCTCACCGTTGCAACCAAATAGCAACGTGGCATCCGCGCCTTTGCAGAACAGCACATCGGCTTCGGCAATCAGCGGGCGCAATTGCGTAGCCGCCGTTTCGGCGCTCCACAGCTTGCCGCGAAAATTCACATCAAAACTCACCGTAACGCCCGCCGCCCGCGCCCGCCGAATGGCTTCACTCACCACGGCGTAACAACTGGCACTGAGCGCGGCAGTGATGCCGGTGAGGTGGAGCACGCGCGTATCCAGCACGTAATCCCAATCCACGTCAGCCGCACTCAGCCGCGCCGCCGCTGAATCGGCGCGGTCATAAATCACCTGAATGGCGCGCGGTGTACTGGCGTATTCAATGAAGTAAGTGCCCACGCGCTCATTGGGCACACGGCGCACTGCGGCTACATCCACCCCATCCGCGCGGAGGGCGCGCACAATCACACCGCCTAACGCATGATCTGGCAAGCGGCTTACCCACGCAGTGGCGCGGCCTAAGCGGGCCAGCGCCGTACACACGTTGCTCTCAGCGCCGCCCACTTCTACGCGTAGGTTGCGCATATCATCCAAACGCTCGCCCGTAGGTACGCTCAGGCGGAGCATGGTTTCGCCCAAGCTGGTGAGATCAAACCGCGTCATAGCACTTGCAGGCAAGACGCACCGGGCACAGCGGCTTGCGTTACGGCTTCGCCCAACTCATCGGTGAGCGGCAAAACACTGATTTGCCCGCTGTATTGGTTAGCCACCAGCATGAATTTTTCGGCGCGGCTGAGGGCAAAATTGCGCGGCCAGTTGCCACCACAACTCGGCGTGGCTAAGCGCGCCAGCATGCCATCAGCGGCCACCTCAAACACTGCAATGCTGTTGTGCCCCCGGTTGGAGGTGTACAGCCGCGTGCCCGCGCGGTTGAGGTGAATATCCGCCGCCGTGTTTTCCGGCGCGTTGGGCGGCAAACCTTCCAGCGTTTGCTTTTCCGTTAACGCGCCCTCCGCCGCAGAATAGGTGTACGCGGTTACGGTGCTATCTAGCTCGTTCACCACATAGGCTAGTGAAAGGCTGGGGTGAAAGGCCATGTGGCGCGGGCCAGCGCCGGGCCGCGTTCTAATTTCACGGTGTAGTTTCAAGCTACCGTCCTGCACATTGAAGCGATACATCATCAGTGCATCAATACCTAAATCGGCCACGATGACGAAAGCATTATCCGGCGTAAGGGTAGCTGAGTGCGCGTGCGGGCCTTCTTGCCGTTGGGCGTTTGGCCCTTGCCCACTGTGGCTTACCAGCGCCGTCATTGCGCCTAACGCGCCATCTTCTAAAATGGGAAATGCGCTGGCGTTGCCGGAGCCGTAGTTAGACGCAAACAGCCAGCGGCCCGTGGCATCAATGGCTAAGTGGCAGGGCCAATCGCCGCCGCTGGGCTGAGTGTTGAGCAATTGTATGCGCCACGGCTGGCGCTCAAAACTCAGCGCGCACACGCCGCCCGCCACGCCATCACTGCCTTGGCCGGTTTCACTCACGGCGTACAGCCAGCGCCCGTTGGGATGGGCCGCAATAAAAGATGGATTCTTAATTCCGGCAAACTGCCCGCGCGGGGTAAGCGTGCCGGAGTCTTCATCAAACTCAAACGCGTAAATTCCGGGTTGGTCACTGGCGGCGTAACTGCCAGCCAAAATCAAAGATATGTTTGGCATAGAAATCTCCACAGTGGGCGTTGTAATAGAAACCGGTTGCACCATACAGCCACCAGCGCCTAGCAACGCCAACCCGGCACTAGTGAGAAATTGACGGCGAGTGAAGTGCGGCATTAGCTATCAGCCATCAGCCATTGGCTATTGGCCAGCCGCCAAATCACCAATTGGTTACCGAGCCATCCCGCCGCTTCCAGTGCGGGGCTTCCCAGAATTTCCATTCTTGCGCGAGGGCGCGTTTTTCATCAATCTCCACGCCTAACCCGGGCGCTGTGGGAACGGGGAAGCTGTTGCCCACCAAGCGCGGCTGAGCGGGGAAGAGCGCTTCGGCTTCATCAATGCCAGCTTGGCCGTAATATAAATTCTCGGTTTGCGTGGTACGCACTTCTAGCCAAGCAAAATTGGGCACCGCCGCCGCTAAGTGAATGGTGGCCGCTGTGCACACCGGCCCCAGCGGATTGTGCGGCATCAAATCAATGTAGTGCGCTTCCGCCCAACCGGCCACCTTCACGGCTTCGGTAAAACCGCCTATGTTGCAAATATCCACGCGCGCAAAATCCGTGAGGTGTTTTTCAAGGAAGGGCAAATACTGCCACTTGCTGGCAAACTCTTCGCCCACCGCAAACGGCACATCGGTTAATTTGCGTAAAGCTTCGTACGCTTCTGGCGTTTCATCGCGGATAGGCTCTTCAATAAAATCTAGCGTGCCACTGGGCAGGCGCTGGCAAAAAGAAGCCGTTTCCGCAATGCTCAGCCGGTGATGATAATCAATGCCGAGCACAATTTCAGAACCACAGGCCTCGCGCACCTTCGTCAGCCATTTGGCCGTGAGCGGAATGCTTTCGCGCGGCTCAAAAATATCCGAGTCATGCACAAAGCCGCCCTTGCTCTCTGGCATCATAGGTGCGGTGCGGATGACGCGCCAGCCGTGATGCATCAACAGTTGCACATCTTCTATCAGCCGCTCGGCGTGGCCGCTGGCGGTAGCAAAACACGGAATCACCTCGCGGTGCTTGCCACCCAGCAATTCATACACCGGCACGTTCAACGCTTTGCCCACAATATCATGCAGAGCAATATCAATGGCGCTTTGCGCGGCTAGCAGAACGCGCCCGCCTTCAAAGTATTGGCTTCGGTACAACTCTTGCCAAATGCGCCCGCGCTGAAACGGGTCTTGCCCAATCAAAAACTCACGGAAGTGCTTGAGCGCACCAATCACCGCCAGCTCGCGGCCACTCAGGCCAGATTCACCTAAGCCGTAAAGGCCTTCATCGGTTTCTACTTTCACCACCAGTTGGTTGCGGCTTCCCACCCACACCGGCAGAGGTTTTATATCGGTAATGCGCATAAATTACTCCTGATGCACCCAGCCTAGAATCCGCTCGGCTTTGCGGCAATCAAAGAAGCCCGCGTGGCCTGCAAATTCACTGCGGATGGGCGTGTTTGGATAATATTGCTCGGCCAGTTGGCGCGAAGGTTGCGTGACGCGCGTTTTGGGGGCCACAATGTAAAACACTTCATGGCCGATAAAATCTGCGGTGAGGGCTAACAGGCACGCGCGCGCCGCTTCTGGCAGAAGGGTGTACGCCCACAAATGCCGCATCATCGTCTCGTTCGGCCACTGCGCGGATTTTTCGGCTTGATGCACCAAGCCGTGAAAGCGCAGGCTGGCCACCGTCATCTGTTCATAGCGGCGTACAAAAGCATCAGCTTGTTGCTCGCCCAACCACTTAGAAAGGCTGTACGGGTCTTCGGCGTAAGTGGGGTGGTGCTCGTCCACCGGAAAATAATCGTAGCGGGGTGTGCGGCTAAAAGCGCCGCCAATGGCGTTGATGGATGACGCTAAGCACACACGCTTGATGCCCAACGTGGCCGCCGCGCTCAACACGTTGTAGTTCATGGCCACATTTTCGTTGTGCACCACGTAATCCGGGTTGCTCATGGGGTGGCGGTACGCGGCCAAATGCACCACCGCATCGCAATCGCGGAGCGCACTTACTACTTCGCCGTAGTTGCGCGCATCAATCACTAAATTGGCAACAACCGGGCGGGTGTGCGGCGGGTTGGGCAAGGTGCGGTCAGCATTCACCACCGCGTGGCCTTGTTCCACCAAGTACGGAACCAGCACCCGGCCTAAATCACCATTGCCGCCAGTCACTGCAATTTTCATGCTCAGCCTCGTGAACTTATGCTGTGGAATCGGGTTGTGCTTCGGCTAACATGCGGGCCTCAGCGGTGAGCACATCATTGAACATATCGCTCATGTGGGCCTGCATCAGCAGGCGGGCCTGCGCCACATTGCGCGAGCTAATAGCCTCGGCAATGAGCATGTGATAGCGATTGGAGCGCGCGATGGATTTGGGGCTCATCAAGATGCGGCGGCGGCTTTCCAAAAATAAATCGCTCACGCCTTCAATAGTGCGCGATAGGATGGGATTATGCGCGGCTTGGGCGATGCTCCGGTGAAATTGCACATCTAACTCAGCAAAGTCACCTTCTTGCATAGCTCTGGCTTCCATTTGGTGCACTAAATCTTCAATTTCCTCTAGCTCTTCTTGCGTGCCGCGTTCGGCGGCGAGGGCGGCCAATTCTGGCTCCAAAATGCGGCGCGTTTCCGCCAGCGCCACCATCTGCCGGTTGCTTACATTCTGAAAGTGACTGGAAAGCTCCGTGGATGGGCGGGAGCCGGTAACGTACACCCCACTGCCGTGCTTGATTTTTACCAAGCCAATGGATTGAAGCGATTGCAGAGCCTCCCGCACTGAGCCAGTGCCCACGCCTAATTCTTTGGCCAATTTGGTGATGCTGGGCAAGCGTTGGCCGGTTTGCCAAGCCCCTTGCCGAATGCGTTGTTGTAGCTCCTCAAAGATGGAGAGGTACAAATGGCT
>JAEURM010000089.1 GCA_016789245.1 Anaerolineales bacterium | reverse complement strand
AGTAGGTCTGTTTTTCTCAGGCTTTTCCCAAGAGGATGCGAACTCAGATATTGGCGACAGCGCGATTACAGAGACTGCTGGTATTGGCGGATTTGCTATGGCAACAGCCCCTGCAATTGTGACCTTTGTGGGCGGCACACCTAAGGATGCCTTCAACGCCACGTTGGAAATGTATGAAATTACGGCGGGCGAGCACAAGCATTTCTCCATGCCCGCCCTAGAGTTCCGGGGCACGCCCACCGGCATTGATATTCGCAAAGTGGTGGAGCTGGGCATTGCGCCCCGCATCAACACCGGCATTGCGCACAAAAACCCCGGCGTGGGCCAAGTGGGCGCTGGCCTCGTTCGGCCTCCGTTGGCAATATTTGAAGCGGCGATATTGGCCTATGCGGAGAAATATGAGCTATAAGCTCAATGTCACTCTGAGCGTGAATGCGCTGGTTTACATCTGATGCGTCTTAACGCACGAAGAGTCTTTGGTCAGAAAAGAAGATCCTTCGCGCGATGGCGAGTTGTAACTTCAAAGGCTCGGCGTTAGCGCTCAGGATGACACCACGCTAATCGCTCATCTTATTAAATTTACTCTCATTAAAGGAGTCCCTCATGTCCCAAATCTTTGATCTTTCTCAGCCGTTGGATGCCAATTGTTCGTTCTGGCCGTTTTACCCGCCGTTCGAGGTGAAGTACATCAAGCGCAAGGCGGAGCATGGTGTGAACGCGCAGTACATCATGACTTCAAATCATATGGGCACACACTTGGACGCGCCGCGCCACTTTGTGACCAAAGGCAAGACCGTTGACCAACTGCCCCTCAACTGGCTGTGGGGGCCGGGCGTGATTGTGGACTTGAGCGATATGCTGGACGACTTGGATATGTTCACGCCGAAAGATATTGAAGACCGCGTGGAAGTGCGTGCGGGCGATATTTTGTTTATTCACACCGGCTGGCACAAATATTCCTTCCACAGTGAAGAAGCGGACGAAGAGCGCTACATCCACCGCCATCCAGGCCCGCACTACAGCATTTGTGATTGGTTGCTCAAGAAAAAAGTGCACGTGTGGGGCGTGGATATGATTTCGACTGACCATCCCATGAATTTACCCATTGGCCGCTTTTTGGGCAAAGGCGGCTTGGAGCACTGGCAAAAAGTGCGGGCCAAAGTGGAAGCCAAATTTGGCGCTGGAAATATTGATACACTCTTCCCGCCAGAAGCCTACCAGCTCACCCACAACGCGCTCTTCCCGCATGATTGCGTGCACGTGGAAAACTTAGGTGGTGAAATTGGCAACCCCGCCCTGCACAACCGGCGGCTGATGCTGGGCGCGTTCCCGTGGAAATTTGCGGGCGGCGAAGCGGCGTTCTGCCGCGCCGTGGCGTGGCTGGATGAGAGCGCCAAACCGGCCCGCAAGCCAGCCAATAAAGCGGCGGCGAAGAAGCGCAAGTAAGTACATTCTCTAATTCTCCAATTCTCAAGATTGGAGAATTAGAGAATTGGAGAATTACGGTTTATGGCCACTCGTTACTTCGGCGCATCGGTAAAACGGAATGAAGACCCCAAACTGCTTACAGGGCAGGCTTTGTTTGTGGATGATGTGGAATTGCCCGGCCTGCTCCACGCCGCGTTTTACCGGAGTGCGTACGCCCACGCGCTGATTAAGCGCATTGATGTTTCGCGCGCCAAACAGCGGCCCGGCGTTATCGCCGTTTACACCGCTGACGATTTGGGCGATTACTGGCGGCCCGGCCCGCTGTTGGTTCCGCCGCCGCCCGTGGAAGGCCGCATCTTTAATGAGCGCACGCAAGTGCCGCTGGCCAAAGATAAAGTGAAGCATGTGGGCGAGCCGGTGGTGTTGGTGATTGCTGAAAGCCGCTACATTGCCGAAGACGCGCTGAGTGACATTGAAATTGATTTTGAGCCACTGCCCGCCGTGGTGGATATTGAGAAAGCGTTGGACGCCAAGGCGCCGGTGATTCACGAAGGCTTGGAAAACAATCTCGCTGCGTATGTGATTCAGCATAAAGGCAATTACGCCGAAGCGAAAAAGCAAGCCGCCGTGATTGTGCGCCGCCGCTTCATGTATGACCACGGCTCATCGGCGCCGATGGAAACGCGCGGCGTGGTGGCACAGTGGGATAAACGCGCTGGCAAACTCACCGTGTGGGATACCACGCAAGCGCCGGTCGTTATCCGCAACGGCTTGGCCGCCATGCTCGGCCTGAACGAGAAACAAGTGCGCGTGATTGCGCCCTTCATCGGCGGCGGCTTTGGCCCCAAAATTATGATGTTTTACCCGGAAGAAGTGCTGATTCCGTGGGCCGCCTTGCAATTGGATAAACCCATTAAGTGGATTGAAGACCGCGCCGAAAATTTTGTGGCCACCACCAACGAGCGTAATCAAGTCCATTACGCCGAAATGGCCTTGAGCGCCGAGGGCAAAATTCTGGGCATTCAGGATTCCTTCTTTCATGATTCCGGCGCGTACGCACCGTACGGCCTCACCGTGCCGCTCAACAGCCAATGTACTCTGCTGGGCGTATATCACGTGCCGAACTACACCAGTGAGTTCAAGGCCGTGTTCACCAACAAAACTATCGTCACGCCGTATCGCGGCGCGGGGCGGCAACATGGCGTGTTTGTAATGGAGCGTTTATTAGACTTAGCCGCGCGCGAACTAAAGTTGGACCGAAATGAAATCCGCCGCCGCAACTTTATTCCGCCGGAGGCGTTTCCATACAACAACGAAATCATCTACCAAGATTTTGCGCCACTGGTTTATGACAGCGGCAACTACGCGCCCATCCTGGAACGTGCGTTGGAGATGATTGGCTACGAAGAGTTCAAGCGTGAGTTACAGCCGCAGGCACGGGCGCAGGGCAAGCACTTGGGCATTGGCGTGGTGTGCTATGTGGAAGGCACTGGCATCGGCCCGTACGAAGGCGCGAAGGTGCAAGTGCAAGCCAGTGGCAAAGTGAGTGTGGCCACTGGCGTGGGCACGCAAGGGCAAGGCCACTTCACCAGTTTTGCGCAATTGGTGGCGGAGCAAGTGGGCGTGGATGTGAAAGATGTGGAAGTGGTGACGGGCGATACCGATCAGTTCTACTGGGGCGCGGGCACGTTTGCCAGCCGTGGCGCCGTGGTGGCGGGCAACGCCATCAATGAAGCGGCCAAAGATGTGCGCAAGAAAATTCTCCGCGTGGCGGCGGAAGCGCTGGAGGCGGCGGAGGAAGATTTAGAAATTTCCAACGGTGAAGTGCGCGTCAAAGGCGTTCCGGCGCGGAGCATCAAGCTGGGTACTTTGGCGCAGAGAGCCAACCCCATGCGCGGCGCAGTGAAGCCGGGCACGGAGCCGGGCTTAGAAGCCACCAATTACTTTGGCCCAGAGCGTGGCGCAACGGCCAATGGCGCGCACGCCATGATTATTGAAATTGACCCAGAAACGCTCATGGTGGAAGTGAAGCGCTATGTGGTGGTGCATGATTGCGGCCACGTCATTAACCCCATGATTTTGGAAGCGCAAGTGCAGGGCGGCGTGGCGCAAGGCATTGGCAATGCGTTTTTTGAGCATTTGGTGTATGACGAAAACGGCCAACTGCTCAACGCCTCGTTCATGGATTACTTACTCCCCACCGCGCTCGATGTGCCGCGTATGGAAATTGATCACCAAGAAACGCCCTCGCCCCTCAACCCACTCGGCGTTAAGGGTGCGGGTGAAGCCGGCGCTATCCCCGTTGGCCCACTGTACGCCCAAGCCATTGAAGATGCGCTGAACATTGACGGCTTTGAGATTTTAGAAATTCCCGTTAGCCCCAAGCGGCTGTGGGAGCTGACACAAAAAGAGAATTAGAGGATTAGAGACGCTTGCGTCCAATCCTCCACTTCTCCTTATTCCAAATTCTCTATGATTTTAGTGACTGGAGCGGCGGGCAAAACGGGGCGGGCACTGATTGAGAAACTAGCGGCACGCGGGCAAGCCGTGCGGGCTTTAGTGCGGGCCAATCGTAGAGATGCGCCGCCGCACGCTTCAATGGCGAATGTTGAATACGTAGAAGGTGATTTGCTAGACGCCGCCTCTCTCAGCGCCGCACTAAAAGATGTGCGCGCGCTGTACCTCATCTGCCCCAACATGCACCCCAAAGAAGAAGTTATGGGTGAATTGGTGATTAAGGCCGCACAACAAAACGGCGTAGAGCATTTTGTGTACCACTCCGTTTTGCACCCACAGGTGGAAGCCATGCCCCACCACTGGCACAAGATGCGGGTAGAAGAGCGGCTGTTTGCGTCTGGGTTGCCGTTTACAATTTTGCAACCTACGGCGTACATGCAAAACTTGCTCGCTAACTTCAAAGATAATGTTCTGCGCAACCCGTACCCCGTGGAAGCGCGGCTGAGCCTGATTGATTTGAACGATGTGGCCGAAGCCGCCGCCACGGTGCTCACGGAGCGCGGGCACGAAAACGCCATCTATGAATTGTGCGGCACCGCCCCGCTCTCTCAAACGCAAGTAGCTGAGATTTTTAGCCAAGTGTTGGGCCACCCGGTACGCGCGGAAGCTATGCCGCTGGAAACTTGGGAACACAACGCCCGCGCCGCAGGCCTAAATGATTACGTCCGTGAAACCTTGCTCGCCATGTTCCATTACTACGCGCACTTTGGCTTGGCCGACAACCCGAATGTTTTACGTTGGCTGTTGAAGCGAGAGCCAGCTAGCCTTGAAAGTTTTGTGCGGAATTATTTAGCGTAGTTCGTGTAGCGTATTCCGTTACGCAATACGAAATACGCTATACGTACTACGCATCACGCATCACGTTTCACGTTCCCCGTGCACTCCCTCACCATCACCCCCGCCGCACAAAACTGGCTGGCCAGCACTCGGCAGGCCTGTGTACTCAACGCTTTTGGCCGCGCGTGCAATCTGGTGAATGAGCGCGGTGAAGTGCTGGCCCTCCTCACACAAGAACTGCCGCTTACGCCCTTTGCCCTGCGCGTGCACACAACCGCGCCGCGCCCGTTTGAGAACATGGATGCAGAAACTCGCGTGAGTGTGGAACAAAAGAATTTGAGAATTGGAGAATTGCAAATTGATACGCACGCCGCGCAGTTGTGGAACCCCCAACCGGATTGGGAAGCAGTGCGCGGGGCGTTCTCCAATTCCGTGCGGCTGGCCCAACTTACAGAATTGGCTTTAGCCATTGGCAAAGCCGGCAGTTTGCTAGAAGCCCCGCACCGCTGGCCCGCGCAAACGCAACTCATTCACGCTTTGCACACGCGTTCACTGCCAGAAGCATTGTTGGCCGCGCAAACACTAGCCGGGCGCGGCTCTGGCCTTACGCCTGCCGGTGATGATTTTATTGTGGGCGCATTGCTGGCCGTGTGGGCGGGCTTGTACGGCAACGGCCTGCAAGATTTTTGTGAGCCGCTGGCCTCCGCCGCCGCGCCCCGCACCACCACACTCTCCGGTGTGTATCTGCACGCCGCCGCCCGTGGCGAATGCACCGAACAATGGCATAATCTATTTCACGTTCTAAACTCAGATAACGCAAGTGAATGGTTATGGGTTATGAGTGATTTACTCGCCATTGGCCATACGTCTGGCGCAGATGCGTTGGCGGGCTTCATTGCTTCCACCCAACTACTAGCTAATACACCCATAACGTCCGCATCCAACTCTCTTCAAGGAGTAAATCTATGAAAACCCTCATTCAAAACGGAACACTAGTTACGGCTTCAGAAACGTTCCAAGCAGATTTGTTGATGGAAAATGGCAAGATTGTGCTGATTGGCCTGAACTTGCCCACGGACGGCGCACAAGTGGTGAACGCGGCGGGCAAGTATGTTTTGCCCGGTGCCATTGATGTGCACACGCACTTGGAGTTGCCGTTTGGCGGCACGGTTTCCAGTGATGATTTTTACACCGGCCACAAAGCGGCGGCGTTTGGCGGCACCACCTTTCACATAGATTTTGCGGTGCAGGCCAAAGGTGAACGCTTGCACCAAACCGTGGAGCGCTGGCACGCCAAGAGTAAAGATAAAGCCGTGCTGGATTTTGGTTTTCACATGGCCATTGCCGATTTAACGGATGATGTGCTGAATGAAATTCCAGAGATGGGACAAGAAGGCATTCCCTCGCTCAAGCTGTTTATGGCGTATAAAAACGTTTTGCAGATTGATGACGCTACCATGTTCAAAACCATGCTCAAGGCGGCGGAACACGGCATGCTCATCATGGTACACGCGGAGAACGGCGATGCGATTGATATTTTGGTGAAGGACGCGCTGGCCAAAGGCCGCACTACACCAGAGTGGCACGCGCTCACCCGCCCCGATTGGGTGGAAGGTGAAGCCACCAACCGCGCGGTGGCGTTAGCGGCGGTGGCCGGTGCGCCGTTGTACGTGGTGCACGTTACTTGCGCCAAAGCGGCGGATGCCATTGCGGCGGGCCGCGCCAAAGGTGCCAAGGTGATGGGTGAAACGTGCGTGCAATACTTCCACTTTACGGTGGATAACTTGCGCCAGCCGGACGGCTCCAAATTCGTCTGCTCGCCGCCCATCCGCACCACGGCAGATCACGCCGCGCTGTGGGATGCCATCCGCCGCAATAGTTTGCAAATCATTTCTACAGACCATTGCCCCTTTACTTATGATGGCACAAAGCCGCTGATGTATGAAGGCCATTCCTTCCAATTGCCGGGCAAGGAGTTGGGAAATGGTGATTTCAGCAAGATTCCGAACGGCTTACCGTGCATTGAAGACCGGATGCCGATTTTGTGGAGCTACGGTGTGGGACAAGGCCACATGAGTTTGAACCGTTTGGTGGAAACGTGTTGCACCAATCCGGCCAAAATTTTTGGGCTGTATCCGCACAAGGGCACGCTGGCTGTGGGCTGTGATGCGGATGTGGTGATTTGGGACCCAAACAAAAAGAAAGTGATGAGCGCGGCCAACTCACACCAGCGCACGGATTACAACTTGTTTGAGGGCTGGGAACTGACTGGCCTGCCGGAGAAAGTGTTCCGGCGCGGTGAGCTTTTGGTGGATGGTGAAACATGGCACGGCCAACGCGGCTCCGGCCAATTCACCCGCCGCGCGGCCAATGCGGAAATTTTGTAGGCGCGGGTTTTGGATGAGAGAGTTATAAAGCTAAGCGTAGTGCCCCCACCTGTCCTCCCCCGAATTCGCCTACTGGGTCTTATATGTGCAAAGGGCATAAGGGCGAATTCGGGGGAGGTGCCGGAGGCAGTGGGGGCCTTCCCCTTGATTTAGAGTAATCTATGCCACCACCGCGCACTACGCCCACCGGTTACAAACGGGCGCAGGAGTTACGCAAACGGCTCACGCCCGCCGAGCGCCAACTGTGGGCGCGCTTGCGCGATGACCAACTAGGGGTTCACAACGACGAGCTATACTATCCACTCCGGCAATAGCGTTATCGTTCCCTGTTTCTTGTGCCCGAAGAACAGACGAACGCCCTCCCCCTCCTTGTCGAGGAGGGGCAACCAAACAACCTCCCCCTC
>JAEURM010000088.1 GCA_016789245.1 Anaerolineales bacterium | reverse complement strand
TCACACTTACCAGAGGATTTCAAACGGCGAGAGGGATAGCAATGCGGCTTCAGCGGCGGCAAACGCCTCGGACACACGTTCATCTTCCACCACAATTTGCACGTCCACATCAGACCATTCATCAGCGCGGCCAAAAGCGGCGGAGCCACCTTCCCACATGGCGTATACGTAGTTATGCGGTTCTAGGGCGGTTTGGAGGGTGTGGAGGATTTGGTGGCGAGTAAGCATTTTTCTATTTTGCCATGAATTGCACGAATTACACGAAATAGGCCGATGTAGGGGCGAGGCATTCGGCCGAGAAGATGCAGAGTTTTCTGAGCCGCATTGCCGAATGCTTTGCCCTTATGGCGATGATGTTACGGGGGTTGGCCGTTCCATTTCTGCGCGGGTGAGTAGGAGGACGGCCAATAGAATAAATGCGCCGCCAACGAGGCTGATGGGGCGAAGCGTTTCATTGAGCAACCACACGGCTAGCAGAACGGTGACAACCGGCTCTAGCGTTGAAAGCATAGAAGCGTTGACGGGGCCGATGCGGTTGAGACCATCTAAGAACAAGAGAATGGGCAGAAGCGTGGAAATAATAACGATGGCAATGATGGCCACCCAGCCATTGAACGCCGCCGTGGGCAACTGCGGGCCGCCCACCAGCATGGCCGCGCCAAAGCTCATCGCCGCCGCGCTCATAATCACGCTAGAAGATTGCACCACGCTCACACGCTTCATCACTTGCGTGCCCACCAAAATGTAAATCGAGTAAATGGCGGCGGCGAGTACCGCGAGGCCAATGCCAATCCATTGCTGGCCGCCTACTGCGCCCTCTTCTGGTGCAACGGTGAGGGCGGTGCCCAGGCTGGCGAGCACCAGCGCCACAATTTTGGCGCGGGTTAGTTTTTCTTTGAGAAAAATGACCGAGAGAATGGTGACGAAGATGGGATACAAATACAGTAACAGCGCCACCAAGCCAGCCGGTGCGTACTGAATGGCGGTGACGTAGCACAGCGATTGGCCAAAGTAGCCTACGCCGCCCATGAGGATGAGCCGCACTAAATCAGCGCCGCGCGGCCACGCCTCCCGCCGGAGCAATAGCACGCTCACCATCACCACCGCCGAGAGCGCGAAACGAAAAAACAGCGTGGTTACACCGTCCGCGCCCGCGTCATCCGCCCAACGTGCAAAAATTGCCAGCGTGCCAAAAGCCGCCGCTGAAAGAATAATCAGTAGAAAACCAACGAGACGAGACATTTTTTTCAACGAATGGAGCGGATGTAAACGGATGCGTATAGGTGGTGGCGTAAAGCGCCGAAACGCTTACTACAAACCAGCCAGCACGTCTTTGAGGGGCGCGGTAGCGAGGATTTTCGGGCGCGGGCGGCCCGCATCATCCGGCCAGCGTACCAAACGGATTTCACCTTCGGCTAGTTCTAGGCCAGTAATATCCCCATCGGCGTAAGAGCAACAGCCGGTGTTGAAGTAACACGGCTTTTCCATCGGCACCGTCTCTTCACCTTCCGCGCCGGGTGAGTTGAAGTTTTGCGCGCGCGTCCATTCCAAATCAGCGGAAAGATTGGCCAGCACTGTTTGTTGGCGGCGGTCTGCTTCTGTGCGTGGCGCTTTTTCTAAATGCTTAATTTCTCGCTCCAACTGCTCCGCGCGGGTGAGGGATTTGAACACCGGGCGATGCGTGTGCCCCGCAATGAGCACCAGTTTGCTTTGCCGCGCGGCCCAACTGTACAGCGCAATGTTATGCTTTTCGCGTAGTTGCCAATTGCGCGCTGGCGTGTTGAGCGAGATTTTGAGCAGGCGTTGAATGGGCCGCCACACCCAACGCACCACCCAGCGTGAAAGCCACGCCAGATGGTCACTGGTGGCATCACCCTGATGGCCGTGCAAAAGCCACAGCGTGCCCAACTCTTGCAGGCCGTCACTCATCACCAGCCGCACACTTTCTTGCACCGCCAGCCGCTCTCCAAAGAACGGGCCGAGGTGTTGTTGCACCATATCCGCGTTGCTCCAATCATCATCATGGTTGCCCCACACGCGCAGGTAACGGCCCGCCGCGTGGAACTGGGCTTCTAAATTCAAGGTGTGTGGATACGCCCACACCACCGCGTTAGGGAACTCCTCCCACAATTCTTCTGCGTCACCCAGCACGGCTAAGGTGTGCCCTTGCTGAAAGTAGTAAGCCAGCGCGGCGTTGTAAGCGCGCTCACTGCGGAGAAAATCATCCGCGCCATTGCGGGCGCCACGGTGCTGGTCACTAAAGATGATGAGTTTATCGGCGTATAAATCAAAGCGGCGGGCGGGAATTTGGCGCGCGCGTTGGTGCGCGGCCTCCAGCGCGGCGGCCACTTGTTCACGGTAAGCGGAGTCAGATTGGGGAGCGTTGGTCATCGGAAAAGGATTGGTGCTTGAACTGCATCAGTCGCTTCGGATACCTGCATCGTACCACCAGAAACGGTGAGGTGCGAACCGCAGACGCTTCCTTCACCCCCAATCCCTTTCCCTTTGGGAGAGGGGGATTGGCGGAGGAAAAACGAGCGCAAACGGGTAAACCCATCTTTCATGGTTTGGCGCGTACCGCTTTTATCTACGTACTCAATGTTCACGCGCGCGCTGTGGGCCACGCGTTGCGCTACGGTGGGAATGGAAAGTTGGGTGTACGCCTGCAAAACTTGGGCCCAACTTTCTGCCGTATGCTGGGCGCCGATTTGCACACTGCGCCCGCCCCAACCGTTTTGCCCTGTATCATAACCAGAAAACTTCAGCACCCACTGGTTTTGTTCGGCGTGCAGGCGTGGCCAGTGTTCTTCCCGCAAAATCAGCGTTTCTGGGATGCAGGCATCTAACACGGCCAACGTTTCTACACTTAATTCCGCACGTACGCTGGGCAAACGGAGCGCGGCCAGCGCGGCTTTGCTATCTAAATAAAACGTGGGCGGGTTGAGAAAGCTCACGCCATGTGTGGCCCAGTGATGAAAAGCCGTTTGTTGCTCTGGTGCAAAGTTTTCTAGGTAGCCAAAGCGGAAGATAACAGGCTCCCCCTCTCCCATCGGGAGAGGGGGCTGGGGGGTGAGGGAGAAGGGAGGATTTCCCCAAAATTTTAGTAAATCGCTCCTTCGTAGGCGTTCCAGCAGAGCCGTATCCCACTCAAGTGATTTAGCGCGGATGCCGAACATGGGCGTCTGCCAGCGCGCGCCAGCGGCAAATTCACGGGCGATAGTTTCCAACGGCACATCATACGCCACGCGGGCCTGTGCGCCATGCTCCGCCAGCGCGCGGCAGAAGGCCAGTTGCTCTAGTGAAAACTCGCTCCACTGTTGTGTGCCGCAGAAAACCAGTTCGCGCCCGTTCAACCAGTGGGCAAAGGTTCCGGCCAAATCTGTTTCTAAGCCGTACGCCGCTTGCATGGCGTGCGCCCAGCCGTGCGCGGAGGGGCACATCTCTAGTTCTGTAGCCACCAGTTGAAAACCATCTGGCGTGGGGCAGAGTTGAAAATCTGGCCGGAGAGAAAGAACGGGCGCGGCGCTGAACCAGCCGCGCAAACTCTCTGGCACTTTGTACGTGAGGAGCGCGGTGAGTTCCGTATCAACGCCAAACCGCGCGTTCACCACATCCAACAAAGTAAAGATGGCGCGGGCAATGTTTTGTAATTGAAGGTGAACGGCGGCGGGAAGCACAAACGGCTCACAGGCGGCCAGCCACCACGCGCCTTGCAGGCCCGCAAAACTAATGCCGGTGGCGCGCAGTTTGGAGTAAATCTCGGCGTCACTCATCGGCGAGGTGGCGGAGGAAGCGTTCCGGCGCGTTGAGAAACTCGCGCGTTAGGCGTACGTGCTCCAGCGCTTCATAGCTCACGGCTTGCGGCGGCTGTTGGTCAAAGTTCAACACCGTTGAGCCGGGCAAAGCCATGAGGATGGGCGAGTGTGTGGCAATGATAAATTGCGCGTCTTGCGGCACCAGTTCTTGAATGAGTTTGATGAGGGCAATTTGGCGGAGCGGTGAGAGCGGGGCTTCTGGCTCATCCAGCAGATATAGCCCGCCCGTTACAAAGCGCGTGCGGAAAAAACTAAAGAAGCTCTCGCCGTGTGAGCGGGCATCTAAATCACCGCCGTAGCGTTGCGTGAGCGCACGCTGTTGGCCACGCACTGGCCCCAGCGCCAGCCCACGCGCATACTCACTTCGGTCACGGAACTCACGCTCTAGCTCATGTTCGTCTTCAGCCAGTGCGGCGCGGCCCGCATTGAGCCGCTTCACATAGCCAAAAAAATCTTCTGCGCGCAGAAAAAAACCTTTGCGGGTGCGTTTGTTCCACGTCAACTTTAGGCACTCGGCTAGTGGGCGCACATGCGCTAACGTTTTATCTGCCGTGGCATCATCACTGCCAGCCACAATGGAGCCAGCCGCCAGCGCCAACGCTTCTAAAAATGTAGATTTGCCGGAGCCGTTCTCGCCCACCAAAAATGTAACTGGTGCACTGAACGTGAGCGTGGGCTGGCTCTGCACCAGCGGCAAATTGAACGGAAAGGCTGTTGTGCTTTTGGCTTTTTCAATCTCAATCCGCGCTGAGCGCAAGTGGGGCATGCGGGGATTATAGCTGGGCTGTTGTAATAAAAAAGGCCGCTGACTAACTCAGCGGCCTTTACGCTTCACGCGTTAAGCTTCTTCCAACGCCTTCTCGGCGGCTTTTTGCACTTTGGCGCGTTGCTCCGCGTTGAGGATGCGCTTGCGGATACGCAGGCTTTTGGGCGTCACTTCCAGTAATTCATCCTCGCCCAAGTATTCAATGCACTCATCTAAGCTCATGCGGCGGGGCGGGGTAAGGGCCACCAAAATTTCGGCGCGGGCCGCGCGTACGTTGGTGAGTTGCTTCTTCTTGCAAATGTTGTAAATCAAATCTTCGGGCCGCACGTGCTGGCCCACCACCATGCCTTCGTACACTTCCGTGCCCGGCTCCAAAAACAGCGCGGCGCGTTCCTCGGCGTTGCGGATGGCGTACGCCGTGGCCGAACCGGCTTCCATCGTCACCACACTGCCCAGTTCACGGCGTTCAATGTTGCCCGCAAATGGTTTGTAATCAAAGAACAATGAGTGCATTTGGCCGGTGCCTTGCGTGGCGGTGAGGAATTGATAGCGGAAGCCCAGCAGGCCGCGCGTGGGCACGATGTAGGTGAGATACACCGAACCATCACCGCCATTTACCATGTTGGTCATCAAACCGCGCCGCCGCCCCAGCATTTCAATCACGGTGCCCATGTGGCTCTCGGCCACTTCAATGTGTACTTCCTCGCATGGCTCCAACATCTCGCCCGCCTCGCCCTTAATGTAAATCACCTCGGGCCGCGAAACTTCTAACTCAAAGCCCTCGCGCCGCATGGTTTCAATCAAAATGGCAAGGTGCAGTTCACCGCGCCCGCTCACCAAGAATTTATCAGCTTGGTCAGTTTCTTCCACGCGTAGAGAAACGTTGTGCTCTAATTCTTTAAACAGCCGCTCGCGGATTTGGCGCGATGTCACGTAATCGCCCTCACGGCCACCAAACGGGGATGTGTTCACCCCAAACGTCATGCGCACGGTGGGCGGCTCCACGCGAATGCCGGGCAGGGAGATAGGATTCTCCGGGTCAGCCACCGTATCACCAATGTGGGCTTCATCCATGCCCGCTACGGCCACAATATCGCCTGCTGTGGCTTCATCAATTTCCACTTTGCCCAAACCCTGAAAGCCGAACAGATATGTTAGCCGGTAGTTGTACGCGTGGCCTTCATGGTCAATGCGCGTCACCATTTGGTTTCTCTTCAATTTGCCATTGAAGATGCGGCCCACGGCAATCAGGCCTTTGTAATCATCATAGCTCAGCGTCGTCACCAACATTTGGGTGGGCGCGTCAAAATCCACTTTCGGCACGGGGATGTGGTTGAGTATGGCCTCGAACAGCGGCTGGTAATCGGGCGAAAGCTCCAACGTTGAGCCAGCTTGCTGAGTGAGCGCGTTGCAGTAAATGATGGGGAAATCGGCCTGCTCATCGCTGGCACCTAGTTCAATAAACAAATCAAAGGTCTTGTTTAGCGTATCTTCGGGGATGGCGACTTTGCGATCAACCTTGTTGATGACCAGAATTACATTGTGCATCATCTCCAGCGCCTTGCGCAGAACGAAGCGGGTTTGGGGCATGGGGCCTTCGGCGGCGTCCACCAGCAGAAGCACGCCGTCCACCAAATTCATCACGCGCTCCACCTCGCCACCAAAATCGGCGTGGCCGGGTGTATCTACAATATTGACTTTGATGCCTTTGTAAGTGAAGGCGGCGTTTTTGGCGAAGATGGTGATACCACGCTCGCGCTCCAAGTCATTGGAGTCCATCACGCGCTCAGCTACGTGTTGGTTCTCACGGAAGGTGCGGGCTTGCCGCAGGAGGCCATCCACTAGGGTAGTTTTGCCATGGTCAACGTGCGCGATGATGGCGATATTGCGTAAATCGGTGCGTTCGGTCAACATACTACTTACTTTCCGGCTGTGCGGCGTTACTTGTGCCTGACACAACAAAACGCCTCGGCCAAACCAAGTGGGGGCCGAGGCGAACTCAGTCCTAACGCCGGAAATCATATCACGGAGTAGGTGAAGTGGGGAGTCTCAGGCGGGCACGGCGGCTTCGTGTGCCAAACTCTCAGCGCAGGTGCTAGAACAAGCGCGGTACTCAGCGTAGTACAGCCGCGCCGCATCCGATTGCGTCAGCGCCCACACATCTACCGTTAAGTTTCCGCAGGCTCGGCACGGTTGCTGGGCCGTATCCGTGCGAATTAGCTCTAACATGGCATAAGTATCCAACATAGTGGATAGACTGTTCAACATAGCACCAATTACAGTGCAAGGAGCGTGCCAAAATTGGAGAGTATGGGAATGTATTGGCGGCGGGTGGAAACGGATGGAACGGATTTTAATGAACATCCGTTCCGTTTGTTTTTAAATCACGCGGTCATTACCGCCATCCACTGGAATCTGTGCGCCGGTGGTTTTGGCAAATAGCGGGCCACACAGCTCAGCGGCTAATTCGGCCACATCGCGGCTCTTCACTTCGGCCCGCAAAATGTTTTTAGTCTTGTACTCTTCCACCGTCATTTTGTAATGCGCGGCGCGGGCTTGCAGAACTTCATCCGTCCATAAGCCGGTATCAAACACCGCATCGGGGTGCAAAACGTTCACGCGGATGTTATCGGCGCCCCATTCCAGCGCGGCCACGCGGGCCAACTGCGTGAGCGCGGCTTTGGAAGCGGAGTACGCGGCCGCCCCCGGCCCTGGCGCTGGCACGTTCTTGCTGGCAATCACCGCCACCCGGCCACCCCGTGGCGCAAGTTTTAGTAGTGGGTGCGCCTCCCGCAGAAGGGTGAGGTTGGCATCGGTGTTGATGTGAAGCGTGCGCGCCCACTCCGTATCACTCAATTCCGCAATGCGGCGGCTGGCCGGAAAAATGCCCGCGTTCAAAATCAGCATATCTAGCCCGCCATACTTGCGCACGGCTTGAGCGAGCGCGGCGCTGATTTGGGCCGCTGAGCCTAAATCGGCCACCACGCCGTAAAAATCCGCGCGCTTAAAAGTTTCAGTAATGGCCGGGTTCACATCCACACCCACCACCGCCGCACCGCGCGCCAGCAAAGCTTCCGCGCACGCTCTGCCAATGCCAGAGGCC
>JAEURM010000087.1 GCA_016789245.1 Anaerolineales bacterium | reverse complement strand
CGCGCACGATGAGGGGGAACACAAACCACTCGCTGTGGCCGGTGAGGGCTGTCAGCGCCAAACCCAGAATTAAACCGGAGACGATGGTGACTTCGTAGCTTTCAAAAATGTCAGCCGCCATACCCGCGCAGTCACCCACGTTATCGCCCACTAAATCGGCAATCACCGCGGCGTTACGCTCATCGTCTTCTTCCAAGCCTTGCTCTACTTTACCCACTAAGTCCGCGCCCACATCGGCGGCTTTGGTGTAAATACCACCGCCCACGCGCATAAACAGCGCCAACAGCGTGCCGCCAAAGCCAAAGCCCAGCAGAGCATCGGGCGCGGCCTTGCCCAGCAAAATAAAGATGATGGTGCCGCCAAACAAGCCGAGGCCATCCGTGAGCATGCCAGTGATGGTGCCGGCGCGGTACGCAATCCGCGTGGCGCCAGAGAAGCTCTTGCGCGCTTCAGCGGCCACACGCACGTTGGCTTCCACCGCCATGCGCATACCCACTTGGCCCACTATGAGCGAGAAACCCGCGCCCATAATGAAAGCGATGGCACGCGCAAACGCAATGATGAGCGTTACCGTGCTCGTTTCGGTGATGCCGCTTTCCTTGAAGTGCTCTACGGCCTCCGAAGTGGGGGGCACGATGTACACCGAGAAAAACAATGCCACTGTCAGCACACCAATCAGCGGCAAAATGGCACGGGTTTGGCGGCTCAGATACGCGTTCGCGCCATCCACAATCCAGCCCCACACTTCTTGCATGCGGGCTGTGCCTTTATCTTCGCGCAAAATTTGCGCGCGTAAAAATAGCGCATATGCCAAACCGAGAACGGAAATTCCCAGTGTGGCCCAAATGGCTATTTGCTCAAAACCGTTTAGATCTTCCATATAAATCCTCCGAGAGACTAAATTGCACGCGAACTTGGGCTGTTCGCGGGATGGATACACAAAGTGCGCCCTGTGGCTCAGGGCGCGAAAGCGGATTTTACTCCCCTAAATAGGTGAGTGTCAAATGAGAGCGCCTCCGGATTATCGAGCCGGCCGGTTTGGCACGGTTTGTGAAACTCTCCGGTAAATTCACATTTCTAACCCATAAATAGCATCGTAAGCCCAGAATCGCCATGCTATAATCCATAACAAACCAAAAGCGAGACGAAGTTAGTAGACCGTATGCCTGAGATTCTCAAAGAACTAGTAGCCGTCATAGGTGAGCCACCCGGTAATTTGGTGTATCACTTCATCGTGTTCTTTGTTCTGCAAACAGCGGCGGCCATTCCCTCGCCGAATGGCGGCGGGAACGCACGGCCACCGCCGCTCGCTTAGCTTTGGGGGCTAGCCTGTTAGCTTTTATCGCCATCATTTCCATTATTTTAGCCCTCCTCAGTGCCCAAGGTTTATTGCATAGTTTACTAGTTCTGCCCCCTTTGGCCCGGGCGGTAGGCACCTTCAGCCTGATTGTGTTGATTTGGTGCTTGGCCTTTCCACAACCTAAACTCTGGGCAGACTTATTAATTGTAGGCTTGTTGGGCCTTACGGCAGTGGGTGCGGTGGCTGGCTGGTTTTTGTGGGCGCAAGATATTAACGGTGGCGTTACGCTCTATAACGGCTCCATGCAAGAATTTGCGTGGGAGGTGGCCCAACTGGTTTTGCTCGGCTTGGGCCTGTTGGCCCTTCTGGCCTTACGGCCTCAACGTTGGCCCATTGGCGTGTTCATGCTGGTTGCGCTGGCGCTGGCTCATCTACTACAAATTTCTTTCATTTGGAAAATCACCAATGCGCCCGGTATTGTGTGGCTGATGGAAATTCTAGTTCTGCCGCTATTTGCCGGGCTGGTGTACCGCCGCAGTTCCTTTTCACTTCCCCAACCAGAAACGTTTCCGCCTACACCCGGCGCTTCGGGCGTGCGGCGTTTAGATGCGCGCACCGTAGCCACGCGGGCCTCCTTGCAATCTTCCACCAATGCAGAAGATTTAGCGCAACGCGCCGTGCAAGCGGTGGGCAACGCCTTACAAGCTGATATTGCTTTGCTCACTTCACTGCCGGATGAACTGGGCACGATTCAAGTGCTAGCGGCGTATGAACGTGCCAAAAATCTCGTTCAGCAAGGCACGCGCTTTGCCACTACTGATACACCCGATTTGAAAACGGCGTTGAGTACCAACGTAGTAACGCGTTTGCGGCCAGAACAAAACGGCCCCGAACTGCGGCGTTTACTTAGCGCGGCCAACTTTAACCAAACTGGCCCCACACTGATTGTGCCGCTTAAATTTAATAGTCATCCCGCCAACGGCACTTTAGTGGTCACCAATCTGCATCCGCGCTGGAATTGGTCGCCGGAGGATGAAGCCGCGCTGAAAGCATTAGCCGAGCCGTTGGCCGAAGCGTTGAGCAGTGAGAGCAAACTCAATCGTTTGGTGCGGAGTTTAGATAAAGCGCAAACGCAAGCTTCTGCCGCCGAAGATGCGCGCCGTGCCGCCCGCTTGGAGGCGGATCAACTCCATATTGCGCTAGAAACGGCGCAAGCCCAAGCTGAGCGCCTAAACGCGGATATTCTGCAATTACGGCAAGAGATGGAAACGGCCAACAGCACGCAAGTGGCGGACGCGGCGCAACTTACCGCATGGGCCGCGCAAGCCAGCCAGTGGAGCGCATTGGAAGCGGAATGGAAAGAGCAACTGCAAACCACGGAAGCGGAGTTGGCGGCCCAACGCACCCGGTCTACAGAATTAGAAACTGAGCTGACGGCTCTGCGGGATAAGTTGGCCTCGGCTGAAAATAAACAAGCGGAATTGCGCAATGAGTTAGAACCGTTGCGTTCCACGGCCAAAACGTTTACCCAGCAACAGGCTCAAGTGGAGCGCCTGCAGGCGGAATTGCAAGCCGCCCAAAACCAGTTGGGCCAAACTGGCGGGCAAGAGCAAGTGCTGACGGAGAAACATACTACTGAAATTAATCGGCTGTTGGCCGATATGAGTGCGCTAGAGAACCGCTTGCTGGAACTGAACACGCAACATCAGCAGGCCGAAGCGGCGTTGCAATTAAAAGCGCAAGCCGAAGCGGATGCCCGCTTGACGGAGGTGCGCAACCAATTACTAGCGGCGGAGCAGGGCGCTACTGAGTGGCAAGAGAAAGCCGCCGCCCTGCAACGTGAAATTGAAAATTGGCAGGCGCGTGAGGTGCAATGGCAGGAGGCAGAAACGGCCCGGATTAAACTTCTGCCCAGCGAAGACCAAGTGCGCCAGCAAGCCGCTGAGCTTGACCAACTGCGGGCGCAATTGACGCAGGCCGAGCAACAAATGGCGGCGATGCGGACTGATGTAAACGAGCAAATGCGAGCGGTGGTGGAGCAAGCCCGCCACGTCCAAGAACGGCTTACTGCCGAACTGCAAACCACGCGCGAGCAATTGGCGGAATCTCAAACGAATGCCTTGGAATTGGCCGCGCAGGCCGTGAAGGTGGAAGCGGAGCAAACGGAGTTTGAATCCCTAAACACCCAACTGACTGAAACGCTGACTGCGTTGGCCACCGCGCAAAATCAATTGATGACGCGTGACCAGCAACTGATTGATTTTGAGAAGTTGATTGCGCACCAACAAGCCGAACTGAAAGCGGCGCATGAGCAACTGACGCCCGCCCAAGCCACGCTGAAAACCTTGCAAACTACTCATGGTGAAGCGCGCCAGCAATTAGAGACCACACAAACTGAAGCGGCTGGCCTGCGCCAAGAACTCCACACGGTGCGCGCCCAATTGGTGGCCGCCGAAGCCACCCTCACCGAGGCGCGTGCGCAGTGGGCCACGTATGAGCTGGAACACTCGCAACGGATGAAGACGGCGCAGGCGCAATTGGATGAACTGCAGGCGCAGGCCGCGCAAAACTTGGCCGATAAGAATCAGCAATTGCAGGCGCAGAGTGGGCAACTGATTCAGCTCCAAGTTGAATTGCAAAAATTTCAGAGCGAGTTGGAACACGCGCGGGCTACCTTGACGGAGCGCCCAGCGGTAGGCGGTGAAACGGAAACACAACTAGCCGCGTTGAAGACTGAGCTAGAAACTGCCAAAGCGGCCACCAGCAAAGCGCAGGCCAAACTCAAACAACACGAAACTGAGCTAGAAAAGCACAAGCGCGATTTAGGCAATGCCAATAACTCGCTGGCAGAGCTTTCGCGTCAAACGCAACTGCTTACGGTAGCGCAAAAACAACTGGCTGAAAAAGAACGGCAGTTGAGCGAAGTGCAAGCCGCTCTGCGTGCCCTGACCCCTGAAAACGGTGTGGCCACTTCTCCCACGGAAGCGCGCCCATTCCTGCCCGAAGCTTCTATGGAAGTAATTGCTTCGCTGACGCAGGAATTACGCCAGCCTATGTCGTCCATCATGGGCTACTCCGAGTTATTGCTGGGTGAGTCCGTGGGCATTCTGGGCACACTGCAACGCAAGTTTTTGGAGCGCATTAAGGCCTCCTGTGAGCGCATGGGCGTTCTGCTCAATGATTTGATTCACGTCACGAACATTGATTCAGGCTCACTGGATTTAACGCCGGAGAGCGTAGATGTTTTGCAGATTGTGGATGAAGCCATTATGGGCTGTAGTGAGCAATACCGTGATAAGAGCATCAGCCTGCGTTTAGATGTGAAAGATGACCTGCCGCCCATCAGCGCTGATCGGGATTCTCTGCGCCAAATCCTCACGCACCTGCTGGCCAACGCGGGCAATGCCTGTGGGCCGGAGGGGGAGGTGGTATTGCGAATTACGGAAGAAAACGCGCCGGGCTTTGCAGGTGAGCCAGAGCCCGCCTTAAAAGTGGCCGTGAAGGATACGGGCGGCGGCATTGCGCCGGAAGATCAGCCCCGGGTGTTTGGCCGCTTCTACCGCGCGGATGCGCCACTGATTGCCGGCTTAGGTGAAAGCGGCGTTGGCCTTTCTGTGGCTAAAGCGTTGGTGGAGGCCCACGGTGGCCGCATTTGGCTGATGAGTGAGCCGGGGGTGGGGAGTACCTTCAATGTGCTCCTGCCGGTGCACACCCACCCGGTTAACGGCTTAAGCAACGGGCATTAAACCTTCGCGCCGCATCGCAGTATAATTTCCGCATTGCTCTAAAGACGCACATAGGTGCGTCTTTACTTTCGTATCGAACTGTGACGTTCTCCAAGTCTCTGTTACTGTTTCTGGCGTTGAGCGTGCTAGCGGCGTGTGCGCCCGCTACGCCGCTGGTAACCAGTGCGCCGCCTACCATTAGCCCGGTACCTCCCACGGCTAAGCCGGCGGTATCGGTTGCCAACGCCGCACCAATTGACCCTACGACACCGCCCATTCGGCCCACGCTGACTGGCACACCCACCGCACAACCCATTAATCAACCCACGCTGGGGTATTACAACATCACACCCATGGCGAACGCCACGTTGGTAACGCCGTTCCCCACGCCGCTTCCTAGCATTAAACTGGATGAAGGCATTATCAATGTCTTGCTCATCGGCACCGATTACCGGCCTTACATTTCTCAAAATTACCGCACTGATACATTGATTATTGTTTCGGTGAACACGGCCAGCGGTTTGGTAACCATGGTTTCTATTCCGCGGGATTTGTTTGTGTATGTGCCGTTGTGGGGGATGACGCGCATCAACACCGCGTTTGACGCCGGTGAGCGAATCAATTATCCGGGGGGCGGCGCGGCTTTGCTCAAGCAAACGCTTCTTTACAACCTCGGCGTGCCCATTCATTATTACGCCCTGATTAATTTTGATGGCTTCCGTCAGATTGTAGATACGTTGGGCGGCGTGGAAGTGGCCGTGAACTGCGAACTGACGGAG
Organism: Anaerolineales bacterium; assembly: GCA_016789245.1. The sequence continues at coordinate 1,918 of JAEURM010000087.1, read as the reverse complement.
TACAAACTGAAAAGCCCGGAATTGGATGAGCGGTTAACAGAGAATTACGAATTGTATAACCAGCCCATTGGTGTGGCGCAAATGAATGGTGATGTGGCGCTGTGGTATGCGCGAGCGCGGCCGGTGGGTGGTGATTACTTCCGTAGTTACCGCCAACGCCAAGTGCTCCGCGCTATTTTGCGCGCCGCACGGAGCGCCAACTTGATCCCGCAAATTCCCAGTCTATATTCAGATTTTCAAGACGTGGTGACCACGGATTTAGGTTTGTGGGATGCTATGCAGTTTGCGCCATTGGCTACCAAGCTAGAAGATGCGCAACTGCGGAGTTTTGCCATTGGCCCCAACCAAACCACGCCATGGCTCACCCCTAGAGGGGATGATGTATTGTTGCCCAAAGCGGAGGCCTTGCAACGGCTGATGGCCGAAGCCTTTACGCCGCCCAGCGCCAACCAATTGCAACGCCCGCTGATGCGCGTGGAAGTGGTGAATGCCAGCGGCAACATCGGCTGGGAACTGTTAGCGGCAGAAACTTTGCGCAACGAAGGTTTTGTGCCGGTGCTGAATACGGAAACGGTGCTGACGCAAACCAATACTTTACTGGTGGATTACACTACCACGGCCAAAGGTTCACCGCTCAAAACCTTGCAAACCGTTTTGCACGTGGCCGATGCTAACGTGACCCCGCAACCCACCGCCGATAACGCCGTTCAATTCCGCGTGGTGCTAGGCCAAGATTACGGCACTTGCCCACGCTTAGATTGGGTGGCGGATAAGTAAGCGCACGAACTGCACAACGCGCACTACGCACGACGTATTTCGTATTCCGTATTGTGTAATCAGCTCCTCTTCAATTTGCTTTCTCCTCAACTTGGGCTAGGATACACGGCTGGTTGAATTTGGCTGAGTTCTAACCCGCCGTATGCCTGAACAACTCCCGCTGTTCTCCACACCCACCGCTGAAGCCGAAGTGGCCCGCCCCAAACGTGAGGCCAACGGTTTGCGTAATACTGTGTCACTCAAAGCCGCCATTATGGCGTGGTATGAACACATGCGCACCGAAGGCGCGCGCGAAAACACCGTGAAGAGCTTTGGCGGCGATTTGAATTTATTTGCGGATTTTTTTGGCCCGGGCAAAAGTCTAAACCAAATCACCACGCGCGATTTAGAACGTTGGTTGCAAGACCAGCGCGCGCGGGGCCGAAGCCCCAAAACCTACGCCCGCCGCATCACCTCCCTCAAAGCGTTTTTTCGTTGGCTCACCGGCACCAATGTGCTGACGCATGACCCCGCTGAGCCAATTATTCAACAAACGGTGCTTAGCCCTTTGCCGCTGTTTTTATCTGAAACGGAAGTGGAGCAGGCGCGAGACGCCGCGCGGCAGTTGTGGCGCACCGCGGATAAACCGGATATCCGCCCGTATTTATTATTTGCGCTTTTGCTTCAAACCGGCATTAAGAAGAATGAGTGCTTAAATTTAGAGTTGAATCACGTAGATGTGGCGGATGCCAATGAGCCGGTACTGTGGATCCGTTACAAAGATACGCGTGACCGATACAAAGAACGCAAGCTGAAGCTGGAGCCAAGTTGGGTGAAAGCGTATGATGAGTATTTAGCCATCTATCGGCCGGAGCAGAAGATTTTTCCATACTCACCCCGCCGCTTGGAGTATTTGCTGGAAGACGTAACCAAAGCCGCTACGCTGGAAAAACATATTTCCTTTGAAATGTGCCGCTGGACGTGCGCGGTACGCGATGCGAAGGCCGGCTTAGATTTTGACCGGATTCGCGCCAAGCTAGGCCTGAGCAAAATTCAGTGGCGCGAGATTGGGATGAAGTTGAAGAAGCTGGTGGAGACGAGCGGTTGAAAATGAGTAAGGTGAGCTGGACGCAGATTGCGCAGATGAACGCTGATGCCGCCT
>JAEURM010000086.1 GCA_016789245.1 Anaerolineales bacterium | reverse complement strand
CAGGAATACATCAAACGCCGGTTGGATGATGTACTCCGCGCTTCCCCACGCGGCGCGGTGTACGGCGGCGGCACCGGGCAAGTCTTCATCACCCCGCGCGTGAAGCGCATTGTGGATTTGGCTAACGATGAAGCCAGCCGCTTGAAGGACGAATACATTTCTACGGAGCATTTGTTCCTCGCCATTCTTTCTGAGCGCAACACCGCCGTGGCCCGCATTCTGGCCGAAGCGGGCGTGACCAAAGACCGCGTGAACGAAGCGGTGAAAGATATTCGCGGTGGCCAGCGCGTGACAGACCCCCAAGCTGAAACACGTTACCGCACGTTGGAAAAATACTCGCGTGATTTAACCGCGATGGCCAAGAGTGGCAAGCTAGACCCGGTGATTGGCCGCGATAGCGAAATTATGCGTGTGATTCAAGTGCTCTCGCGCCGCACCAAAAATAACCCGGTGCTGATTGGCGAAGCGGGCGTGGGCAAAACGGCCATTGTGGAAGGCTTGGCTCAGAAGATTGCCACCAATGATGTGCCGGAAATTTTGAGCGGCAAGCGCGTGCACCAACTGGATTTAGGCGCAATGATTGCCGGTTCGCGCTTTAGAGGTGAGTTTGAAGAGCGCCTAAAGGCCGCCGTAGAAGAAGTGCAACGCGCCGAGGGCGATATCATCCTGTTTATTGATGAATTGCACACCGTAGTGGGGGCGGGGGCCGCGCAGGGCGCGATGGATGCCAGCAACATGCTTAAGCCAGCATTGGCGCGCGGCGAACTGCAATGTATTGGTGCCACCACGTTGGATGAGTTCCGCAAACACATTGAAAAAGACCCGGCGTTAGAACGCCGCTTTGCGCCGGTGTACGTGGATGAGCCCACGGTGGAAGATACCATCCGCATGCTCCACGGCCTGCGTGACCGGTATGAAGCGCATCACAAAGTAACGTTTAGCGATGCCGCCTTGAGCGCCGCCGCGAAACTCTCTCAACGCTACGTGACGGACCGGCGCTTGCCGGATAAGGCCATTGATTTGATGGACGAAGCCGCCGCCAAATTGCGCGTGGCGCTGTATTCCTTGCCCACGGATTTGAAAGAAATGAAAACGGCGCTTGACCGTTTGATGGCTGAGGAAGAGCAGGCTGGTTTGGCACGGGATTACGAACGTGCCGCGCAGAAGAAAGCCGAGCGGTTGCGCGTGGAAGAAGAGTTCAAAGAGAAGCGTGACCAATGGGAAAAAGAACATCACTTGGATGAAGTGGTGGATGAAAAAGATATTGCCGAAGTAATTGCGCAATGGACGGGCATTCCGCTAAATCAGATGATGGAAACGGAAGCCGAGAAACTTTTGCACATGGAAGCCCGCCTGCATGACCGGGTGATTGGGCAAGATGAAGCCGTGCACGCAATTGCAGACGCCATCCGCCGCGCGCGTAGTGGGCTGAAGAATCCCAAGCGGCCTATCGGTTCGTTCATCTTCCTTGGCTCATCTGGCGTGGGCAAAACGGAATTAGCGAAGGCGTTGGCCGAGTTCTTGTTTGATGATGATGATGCGCTGGTGCGCATTGATATGAGTGAGTACCGCGAGCAACACACCGTGAGCCGTTTGTTTGGTGCGCCGCCCGGCTACGTGGGCTATGATGAAGGCGGCCAACTCACAGAAGCGGTGCGCCGCCGGCCGTATCGCGTGGTGCTGTTTGATGAAATTGAAAAGGCGCACCCGGATGTGTGGAACGCACTCTTGCAGATTCTGGATGATGGCCGGCTGACCGATGGCCAAGGCCGGGTGGTGGATTTCCGCAACACCGTGATTATCATGACCAGCAACTTGGGCACGGACTTTGTGAAGAAATCTGGCTCACTGGGCTTTTTGCGCAAAGGTGATGATGGCGCGGCGGAAGACCCTAACCACGAGAAGATTGAAAAGGCGCTCAAGGCCACCTTCCGGCCAGAGTTCCTCAACCGCGTGGATGAAATCATCACTTTCAAGCCACTGGCATTGGAAGATGTGGAGCGCATTGTGGATTTGCAGATGAAGGATATTCACGAGCGTTTGGCTGAGAACGGTTTGGCCGTGAAACTAACGGAGGCGGCCCGCCGCTGGTTGGCCCGCGAAGGGTTTGATCCGGCGTTTGGCGCCCGCCCGCTCCGCCGCGCTTTGCAGAAGTACGTGGAAAGCCCGCTGAGTGTGAAGATGCTGAAGGGCGAGTTGAAGAGTGGCGATACCATCATTGTGGATTGGGCCGAGGGCGAGGGTTTCACCTTCACCCGTGAGGAAGCCATTCCCGTGGAAATCAATTCCACGGCGCAGGCGTAGCATTCCTGTCACTGCGAAGCGGTTCATGCCGCTGAAGCAGTCTCCTCACAAATCGGAGAGAGCTTACCCTTGCGAGCACAGGTCACTCGCTCGGCTCGTTCGCAATGACATTTAGAGTTCCAAACAAAAAAGGACGACTCACTGAGTCGTCCTTTTTGTCTCCTTGCTCCTCGAGAGAGTGTCAGTTTTTGGTCGGGGCGAGAGGACTCGAACCTCCGCTCTCACGGTCCCAAACCGTGCGCTTTACCGGGCTAAGCTACGCCCCGTGGTTAGCCCGCAGATTTTACCATAGGGAATATAAGTAAGCCCTAAAACAGCGGCTTATCCGCGTAGCCTTCACACGCCTTCCCGGGCTAACACGGCCGCGCCCACCACGCCACTGGCATCCTTGAGGGCGGCTGGCACAATTTTGACTCGGTTGATATCCATTTTATTCACGGAGTGGGCGTACGCCAGCTTGCGGATGGGGGCTACAAATTTATCACCCATGCGTTCCGTTACGCCGCCGCCAATCACAATCACTTCTGGGTCTAAAATGTTGATGAGGTTGCCAGCCAACACCCCGAGCGCGTTTTGACTCTGCGTCAATACTTCTAGCATCACTTTATCTTTGCGCTTAAGGGCTTCATCAATGGTGCGGCTGGTGAGGCGGCCTTGCCCAATTTCTTCAATCAACTGCGGCACTACGCTGGGTTCACCCGCGGCCACGCGCGCCAGAATGGCTTTTTGCATGCCATTGCGGGCCGCAATCGGTTCAATGGCACCGGGCTGGCCGTTGGCCGGGTCAATCACACCGTTGCTCATATCAAAAATAGTGTGGCCCACTTCACCCGCGCCACCCCGGAAGCCGCCGCGCAGTTCACCGCCGAGGATGATGCCGCCGCCGATGCCGGTGCCTACAAAAATGGCCACCATATCTTGCACGCCTTGGCCTGCTCCATGGCGGTGCTCACCCAGCGCGCCCACGCGCACATCATTGTTCACAAACGCTTTCGCGCCAAAATGTTCTTTCAGCCGGTCGGCCAGCGGCATGTTGTTCCAGCCTTTGCCCAAGTTCACGGCCACGCGCACAATGCCCTTTTCTGGGTCTACCGGGCCGGGCACGCCCACGCCAATGCCCGCTACGTTTTTGGGTTTGAGTTCCGCCGTTTTCAGCGCCCGCTCAATGGCGCCGGTGAGCCGCTCAAAAACGCCCTCCACGCCCAATTCCGGGTGCGTCTTGCGTTTCTCTAAGGCTAGTACGTTGCCTTTGCTATCCACCACGCCCGCGCGGATGCTCGTGCCGCCCAAATCTACGCCGATAAAAAGTTTTTTAGCCATGAAAGAGTCTCCGGTGCGGATTACTCACTGCCTCAGTGAGAGTTATGAATTGACTACTTTTGCTTGGATTCCGTTTCAATCAATAGCCGCCGCACTACTTTGCCCACAAAATTCTTGGGCAGTTCATTGCGGAATTCAATCTCCCACGGCACGGCATATTCTTCTAAACGGCGTTTGCAAAAGGCGATGAGCTCTTCACCATCCAAGTGAGCGCCCTCGCGCGGCACAATAAAGGCTTTGACCTTTTGGCCGCTGGTGCCGGGCGGCACACCTACCACCGCCACTTCTTTGACTTTGGGGTTTTCGTATAACACTTCTTCCACATCCCGTGGGTACACTTGGTATTCGCCCGCCAGAATCATCTCGCGTTTGCGGGCCACAATTTCCACATAGCCATCTTCATCCATGCGGGCCATATCGCCCGTCAGCAACCAACCGTCCGGCGTAATAAACTCGCGGCTGGCGTCTGGCCAGTAGCCCATCATCACTTGTGGGCCGCGCACGGCCAATTCGCCCACTTGCCCCACTGGTAAATCTGTATTGGTGGCCAAATCTACAATTTTGGCTTCCGTATTGGGCACGGGCAAGCCAATGGTTCCCACCCGCCGCCGCCCACCAATGGGGTTGGCATGCGTTACGGTGGTAGCTTCTGTTAGGCCGTAGCCTTCCACCAAGCGGCCTTTCGTCAACTTCTCAAACGCTTCTTGCACTTCTACGGGCAAGGGCGCTGAGCCGGAAATGCAGGCTTTGATGGAACTAATGCCATAACGCCGCACTTTGGGAAAATTGTTGATGGCCATAAACATGGTGGGCACGCCGGGGAAGAGCGTAGGCTTGTAGGTCTTAATCGCGTTCAGCACTTGCTCGGTGTGGAACGTGGGCATAATCACCATGGTGGCCGCCAAGGCAATGGGCACGTTCATAGCCGTGGTCATTCCATACACATGTGAGAATGGCAGAACGGAAAGAAACGTCTCGCGGCCCTCTTTGGCAGAGGGAAGCCAGTGCCGCGTTTGGAGCGTGTTGGCAATGAGGTTGCGGTGTGAAAGCATGACGCCCTTGGGTTGGGCGGTGGTGCCACTGGTGAACTGAATCAACGCCAAATCGTCCGGCGTAACGCCCGGCTCCGGCGCGTGGGTGCTGTGCTTGTACAGCTCAGCGTTCATCAACACCATGCCCGGCTCTAGCTCAAACTTCAGCTTGTGGCCTTCCTTTATCTCGCGCGTCAGCATAAAAAACAGCCGCTTTGGCTCCGGCAGATAATCTTTGACGTTGGTGAAAATGATGTGCTTGAGGGCTGTGTTGGCTTTAACTTGCCGCGCCACTTCGCCCAGCCGCGTGAGCGTAACTAAAACAGTGGCGTTGGCCTCGCGCACCTGCCGCGCCAATTCCTCCGGCTCTGAAAGTGGCGTGGTAAACACCACCACCGCGCCCATCTTCAGCGCACCGTAGTAAGCAATTACCGTTTGCGGCAAATTGGGCAGAAGGATGAGCACCTTCTCGCCCTTCTGTACGCCGAGTGCGCGGAGCATGTTGGCAAAGCGCGAGCTCTCGCGGTTTAGCCGATGGTAACTCAGCCGTGCGCCTTCAAAAATAACGGCAGTCCTCAGCGGGAACCGTTTGGCCGCCGAGCGCAAGAATTTATAAATCGGCATATTCGGGATGCTGATAGTGGGCGGCACAGCTTCGTCATAATACGCCAGCCACGGGCGTTCATGCCGCATGGCATCGCGCTCACGCGCTTCATCTGAGAGCGAGCCGGTAACGCGGCGCGTTTTCTTTTCTTGCACAAAGCGCTCAATGGCGCGGTTCACGGCCTCGCGCCGCTCCAACTGCACCAAGTGCGCACTCACTCCCACATCCACATCTTCTGCATCTGGAAGGGCCTTGGCCACATCTTCAAAAAACTTCGGGTCAAACACCCGGTCACGGTTGCCGCGGATGACCAAGGTGGGCACATGGATTTGGCGGAACTTATCCCAGCCTACCCATTGGCTCACGGTGTTGCGGTACATCACTTGCATGATGTGTGGCGTGGTGAAGAAAAATTGTTTGAGATACAGGGCGTGCGCGAAGTTGAGCACGGCCAGTGGCAACTGCAAAGCGAAGCGGCTGGCCGGGTGCAAATCGTACTCGCCAGCCGAGGCTACCAGCACTAATTTCGCCACGCGTTCCGGATGCGCCAGTGCATAATCTGTAACCACCGCCCCGCCAAATGAGTGCCCCAACAAAACAAACGGCTCATTCACGCCCAGCACGTTGAGGGCGGCATCAATATCACTCACAAACTCGTCCATCACGTACTTCGCGTCAGCGGGCTTATCGCTCTGGCCAAAGCCGCGCAAATCCAGCGCAATACACCGTGAGTCCGTAGAGAAGTGCCGCAGTTGGTTAATCCACTGTGCGGCATGGCCGCCAAACCCGTGGATAAACACCAAGGTGCGGTCTGGGGCAGGCGGTGCAATATCAATCGCGCTCAGCTTCAGCCGCGGCTTTTCAGAAAGCACCACTTCTCGTCGGTAGAGTTCAATATCTAGGTTCATGCGTAAAGAGTTGACCGCAAAGTTTGGCCGTTTGGGGCGTTGAGTATCTCTAATTTTACTCGTCTAACCCACTTTGCGGACGAGGTATTTTGGTGAAGCTGAAACACAGATACCTTCCGTGTTCCTCCAGTTTCATCAATGTAATCCGTGGTTCGGAAAATTGGCTAAAAGAACCTAGCCCACAGGGGTGGCCCTAAAATGAGCAAACCCACAATCACCGCCACAATGGCGGCCACCAGCACTGCCGCCGCACCTACATCTTTGCCAATTTTGGCCAGCGGATGAATCTCCGGCGAAGCCAAATCCACCACGGCTTCAATGGCCGTGTTCAGAAATTCTGCCACCCACACAAAGCCAATGGTGAGGAAAATAACGGCCCACTCTAACGCGCTAAGGCCCAGCCATAAACCTACCACAAACACTGCCGTGGAAACGCCAGCATGAATCCACGCATTGGGCTGAGTGCGAAGTACATGCCACCAGCCTTCAAACGCATACCGGAAAGATTCCAACCGCGATGGCGCGCGGCGTGGCTGTTCAGAATTGGTGTGAGCCATAAGTGATTTTGAGAATAAATGCGCGAGCTACACTGTAATGTGATTGGGCACGGGCGGCAAGGGTGTAAATGCGTTATGAGAAGCGCTGAAGGAAGCTCACCATGCCGTCCGTAAATTTTCAGACGCACTCTAACCGGACTCTCACCATCAAATCCAACCAAGTTGCTATTTCATAAACCGCATTTCTCGCTACATTAGGCATGCACGTTTGGGTACTTGTACTTGGCTTAGATTGAGATGGAATATGCGCCGCAACTTTTTTTGGATAAAACAACTGAGCGCCGGTTTGTTGATTTTTGCCCTCCTAATTTCACCCACACACCAACCCGCCTTGGCCGCCAGCGGCGCTTGGCGCGGCCCTAATAGTAATTTATGGAATGATAATACGAACTGGACGGGGGCCTCTTTCCCTAACGCCACTGGCGAAACCGCTACATTTGATAGTCAGGCTGGTGTGCCCACCGATGTGGAAATTCCGAGCGGCGCAACCTTGGGCACGCTGACGTTTGATACCGCCAATAACTTCACGCTCAATGGCACTGGCCCACTGACGTTTGATGTGAGTTTTGGCTCTGCCGCCCTCAATGTTTTTACCACCACCGCCTCCAGCACGCATACACTCTCTGTGCCGGTGGTCTTGGCCGATAATTGGGTGATTACGCAAAATGCCACTAGCCCGCTGACGGTGGCGGGCAACATCACCGAAACCATTTTGGCCCGTTCTATTACTAAAGCCGGGCCGGGGATGTTGGTGCTTTCGGGGAATAATGCGTTTTCAGGCGGACTCACGGTGAACACCAACGGCGGCACAGTGAGTTTGGCCGGCCCGCAAGCGGCGGGTACGGGCACGATGCGGTTGCAAGGCGCAGGCACATTTCAAGTGTGTTGCACGGCGGCGGTTTTCCCCAATCAACTCTCCCTCAATGGTGGCAACAATGCTTTAGTGGGCAACTTGGGCTTTACCAATGGTGGCTCTCTGCTCGCGGGCAATACTTCATTAATTGTGACGGG
>JAEURM010000085.1 GCA_016789245.1 Anaerolineales bacterium | reverse complement strand
GCCGCGCTCAGAAATCTCATAGATGGAGAAGAACTCCGCTTCTTTGCCGGGCGGAATCATCTGCGCGAACAAACTGCGGCTGATGGCCTGACTGCCGCCCAAGACTAGCGCGATGCACGCGCCCAAAATCCAGAACTCACGCTCACGGCCATCGCCTTGCAGGCCCACGTACGCATAAATGACTACGGCAGACCAAATGGCAAGCGATACGAGCAAAGCGTTTTTAGCACCAATGCGGCCCGCGAGCCAGCCCCAAAACAACGCGCCAAAGAAGGCTACAAACTGAATCATCAAAATAATTTGGATGAGTGTGCCTTGCTCCAACCCCAAGCCGCCTTGAAGGACGGGCGCGGCGGCAAAGATGGAGGCCACAGCGATGACGGTTTGAATGCCATCGTTGTAGATGAGGTAGGCCAACAAGTAGCGCAGGGTGTGCGGATATTTGTGCGCCTCGCGGAAAGTTTGCGCGAGCTGTTTGAAGCCTACGCTCAAATAATTTTCACCAGCGGGCAAAGGCCGCGCGGCGTGGCGATGCCGAAGCGTGGCCCACGTCCAAAAGCTCCAGCCCAGCCACCACAACCCGGCTGAGGCCAAGTTGATGCGCACAGCCAAACCAGTGGGCACACCTAATGTTTCGCGCATTTGATAGAAAATCAAATTGAAGAGCAGAAGGATGCCGCCGCCAAGGTAACCCATGGCCCAACCGAACGAGGAAGTTTTATCACTTTGCTCTTGCGTAGTGATATCTGGCAAGTAGGCGTTGTAAAACACAATGGCCGCACCAAACGCTAAATTGGCAATGATGTACAGCAAGCCGCCCAGCCACCAGGTTTCTAGCGTAACAAAAAACATGGCGGTGGTGGCCAGTGCGCCAAGGGTGGCAAACACCTGCATCATGCGCTTGCGCAAGTGAGAGTAATCGGCGATGGCGCCGAGGATGGGCAGGAAGATGACCTGCATGAACACGGAGAACGAGATGCAGTACGGCAGAAATGAATCCGGCGCAACAGGAATGCCAAAAAACAAAACCGTCTCTGTGCCAGCGGCAGTAGCGGCCTCGCGCGCTAAATTGGCCACATACGGGCCAAGGAACACTGTGCCCACCGTGGTGCTAAAAGCGCTGTTGGCCCAGTCATACATCGCCCAACCGCGAATTTCGCGTTTATCATTCACCATTGCTTTGGCCGTCATAAATTGTCCTCCGGGGAGTGGATGCCGAATTTTATCCCACATTTCGTCAAGCGTGCTTAATCCGTTGGGCCGAAAGGATAGTTTTTGGGGATGCAGATGGCGCAGATTCACGCTGAGGTGGGGAATTTAAATCTGCGTCTTCTGCCTTCATCCGTGTCCTAGAAACTGTAGTTAATCCAACGCTCATCCGCCCGTAGGGGAACCGGTGGTTGACCCACCCCACTGCCATTGGCTAAAATTTTTCCCTATTCTTTCTCTGAGGTGGATATGGGCAAATTTTCGCAAGCCATGGTGCGGCACCATCGGCAATTATTGGTGATGGGGTCACTCACGCTTTCAACGGCGCTGTGTTTGGTGATGTTGCTAACGCGGGTGTTGTACGCGCGGGAACTGCATCATGTGAATTTGGCATGGAATTTGTTTTTAGCGTGGATGCCGATGCTGATTGCGTGGGCGGCCTACAATTTATACAAGCGCGATTCTTGGTTCTCGTGGCTCGTCATCACGGCCTTTGCCGGCTTGTGGTTGCTGTTCTTCCCCAATGCGCCGTACATGGTTACAGATATCATTCATTTGTGGAGCCGTGGCGATGGGGTGCCGCTGTGGTATGACTTGATTCTGATTATCAGCTTTGCGTGGACGAGTTTTTTTCTCGGCTTGGTTTCTCTGTTTCTGATGCAAACGTTGGTGCGCCGCGCGGCTGGCCCGTTTATGAGCTGGCTGTTTGCGCTGGGCGTGTTGGTGCTAAGCGGCTTTGGTGTGTACTTGGGCCGCTTTGAACGGTGGAACAGTTGGGATTTATTCACCGCGCCACGTAGTTTGCTAGCGGAAATTTATCGCTACTTGCGTCACCCGTTAGAGCATCCGCAGGCGTTGGTGTTTTCAGTGCTGTTTGCCGGTTTCTGCTTATGCGCGTACCTCATGCTAGTGGCGCTGACGCATTTGCCCCGCGAAGCGCACAGCCAATTAATTGACGATACTGCGCCACATGTACGCCGCTAGACATCCATAGTTTTCGAGGAGTTGGAATGAAAAATGTCACCCGCTTACTTCAATCATCCGCTTGGTATTTTTGTTTGGGCTTTTTAGTGCTGGGCGGGGGCGGAGCGTGGGTAGAAGAAATTGGCTCCGCCAGCGCGGCTACCACTGGCCGCGGGCGCGTAAAGATTGTAACTCTGCCAGACCCGGTGGATAACACCAAAACATTGAAGTTATTGGTGGCCGAAAACGGCGCACCACTGAGGGGCGAGACGCCGCGCTTGTTCACAGAAGATACTACGCAACTCAACCCTCAAGCCATAGAGTGTAGATATTGGTCTAACTTGCGGAACGTGGGGAAAATGAACGCCGTGCGCGTGCTGATTTACCGTGAGCCGCAAGGCTACAACAACGGGTGCGAGTTTGGGTGCACCACGCCGGATTTATATTCCGCCACGGACGCAGATACTAACAAAGACGGTGTATTGAACGCCAATGATAGCGGCAAAGCGCAGTGGGATGATTTGATGAATAAGACGAAAGCGGCGTTAGATGCGTGGGTAAATGCCGCCGCCGCGTATGGCTTTTACCTGATTGTGGATTACCACCCCGTGGGCGGCTATGATGCGCTGGATGCCCGCGAATGGTGGAAAGTGATTGCGCCGCGTTATAAAGACCGGACGCATGTAATTTATGAACTGATTAACGAGCCAGCCAAGTGGAGTTCCGGTGAATACACCACGCCGGTGCGCAATTTTCACAATGAGCTATTCACACTGGTGCGCGGCTTAGCGCCCAACACGCACATTATTCTCTGGTCTTTCCCCAAAACCAAAACCGAAATTTCCGGCGGAACTACGATGCTGGAAGTGGTGCAGGCCACCGGCGGCATTAGTTATAGCAACGCCTCGGTTTCTTTTCACAGCTATGGCTGGCACGCCACCAACACTAATAATCTCAAGCGGCAGTATCCAGTCCTCAACACTGAGATTGGCGGCCATGTGGCCAGTGATTATGAAACCAGCATTGGGCGCATGAAAACCGTGGGCGTGGAGTCTTGGATTTTGCTGGATGGTTTGGAAAAGGGCGTGAAGGTCAGCTGGGCGGGTGACCCCGCTTTGGCACAACCCATGAATTGTGCGCACGTGTTTCTGCCCTACATCACGGTTTCACAGTAGGCGCCTTATCGGGAAAAAGTCCCAAACTAGGGGATTTCTCGTACCCTTCGTATCGCCTGAGGCGGTTAAAGAGTTAGACGGTTATCGTCACCCATTCCTCTCAACCCCCTAAGGAGATTTCACGATGCGCGCAAAACTTTTATCGCTTGTGATGGTAGTGGCCATTGCCCTCGCCAGCTTTGGCACGGCGGGCGCGGTGCAGTACGGCGTGCCAGATGGCAACGGCCATCCGTACGTTGGCTTGATGTTGGCGTATGATGCTTCTAAGACGCCGCTGTGGCGTTGTACAGGCACGCTGGTTTCGCCCACGGTGTTCCTTTCGGCTGGGCACTGCACCGGCACGGATGGAACCGTAACGCCTGCTTACGTTCAGGTGTGGTTTGAGGCTGGCCCTCTTGGGTTTGATGCCAATTACATCGGCGGCTCCTGCAATGCGGGCGGGCCGTACACCACCTACCCGTGCGCGGGTGGTTATTGGGGCGTGCCGCAACCACACCCCAATTGGAACGGTGCGCTCACCATCCCCAACACACATGATATTGGCGTAGTGGTGCTCAACGCGCCGCGCCCCGGCCCTTACGGCGTAGTAGCCCCGGCTGGCTATTTGGATGGTTTGGCCAAGCAACGCGGCTTGCAGAATGTTGAATTTACAGTGGTGGGCTATGGCCTACAATCCGTCAAACCCATCCGGTCTGGCGTTCGGGAGCGCTATGTGGGCACCGTCAGCCTCATCAACCTTGGTAGCGCCCTCGCGGATGGTTTTAACATCCATTACTCCAGCGCGCCCGGCAACGGCGTTGGCCCCGGTGGCACGTGCTTTGGTGATTCTGGTGGCCCGGTGTTCCACACCAATGCCAGCGGCCAAAAAGTGGTTGTGGCCGTTAACTCCTTTGTGCTGAACTCCAATTGCAAAGGTGCGGGCTTTGGCTACCGCACGGATTCAGCCGTGGCACAAAACTTCTTAAGTGGTTACCTGCCGTAAAGTGCGGCCTAGCCTGAAGTAATAAATAACCGCCGCGAGTTAGCTCGCGGCGGTTTCTTTTTGGCTCACGCTGTGCACATGTGAAGCCGGAACCCAACCGCTTTGCCCACTCAGCGTGGTAGCCCAATACCAGCCGCTTTCCAGTTGGTGAAGGGTGATGAGTTCACCGGCTTGCACTGTTAGCTCACGCGCGGTGTAAGCGGTGCGGGCGCAACCGGCTTCATCCAGCAAGCGCTCCGGCATCCAGCCGCCCACGCCCGTTTGTGTTTCACACCACACCCAACCCGGCCACTCATCATCTGGGCGGCCCACTTTTAGTTGCTCACCGGCCTGCACCGTAAGCGGATTGGTATAAATGGCCGTCCAAGTTTTTATCACGCGGGCTCGCATGGTTAATCCTCAATAGTTCCAGACCGACGCGGTGTAACCCTGCCACCGAAGACCGCGTTGGTCTGCGCTCGTTAGCCCAACGGCGCAAACAAATCAATCACATTACCATCCGCATCCAACACTTGCGCGTAACGTTGGCCCCAAAACGCATCCCACGGCGCGGTTTTGCTGGCGTAACCGGCGGCCACCACTTGCGCGTACAACGCATCCACCTCCGCCGGGTTGGCACACTTAAAGGCCAAACCCATGCGGTGGCCGGTTGGCTCCACCCACGGCCCGGCAAAACCTTCCACCAGCTTCACCGTATCCCACGCCATGCGGTAGCCGTTGGCCACACATTCCACATGGTCTTCCGCATCGGCCTCCGCCGGAATTTCCAACCCCAACAGACGGTAGAACTTGAGCGCGGCGGCCATATCTTTCACCACAATGCCAATCATATCGGGCTGTGCCATGATGTTTCTCCTTTTGCTCAACCTTACACCATGAACGGTGACACCTGTCTGTCACCGTTCTAAATATTGCTCTAGTAGGTTTTGGGCGAAGGCGCGTAAACGTTCGCGCAGGGCGGGCGGGGCTAGCACGGTGGCCTCTGGCCCGAGGTGGGCAAAAAAGCGCGCCCACCACTCTAATTCTGAAGGCGGAAAACGGAGATGCAGTTGGCCGGAACCATCCGGCTGGCGCTGAAGTTGCGGCGCCACTTGAGCATCCACCTCCGCCTGTGCCACGCCGCGCGGCGTAAAAGTGGCACGCAGTTCTGGGTGGCTGGGATGATCATACGGCAACGGCTCCGGCGGCGGGGGCGGGCGGAAGTGTTCCCCGGCCGGTGAAAGCGCCCGCACTCTATCTACACGGAACACGCGCTCTTCCTGCCGCTCATGCGAGAAGGCGCGGCAATACCACAAGCCGTTTTGGCTGGTGAGGGCGCGCGGGTAAATGTGATGTGTGGAAACGCGCTCGGCAGATTGATACTCAATCTGTACCCACTTCTGTTTTTGTGCGGCTTCCAACAGAGCTTCTAAAAACGGTGCGCGCTCCTCGCGTTCTGGCACTTCTACATTGATTGAAGTGAGCATTTGCTCCACGCTGGCCAATTGCGGCTGAGGCAAAATGGAGCGGAGTTTGGCGCTGAGGGAAGCGCGCTCGGCGGCAAACGGCGTGGTGGAAAGTTGGCCAATGGCGTTGAGGGCCAGCAAAAGTAAAAACGCCTCGCGCACCGTCAGCGGCAAAGGTGAGAGCCGGTAATCGGGGGGGAGTGAGTAGCCGCCGCCGGCGCCCTCCCGCGCCATAATCGGCACGCCCATCTCGCTCAACGCCTGAATATCGCGCAAGATGGTGCGCTTGCTCACTTCAAAGTGCCGCGCAATTTCCTCAGATGTGCGCGCTTTATCCTGAAGCAAAAGCAAAATCGCGGTGAGGCGTTCCAGTTTGTTCATTGGTTTGGGTAGGGGCGAAGTATTCGGCTATTACTACTAAAAAAGATTGAAATCTATTTGCCGAAGGCTTCGCCCTTACGGTGTTTGCCAAGCAGTGTACCATTGGCGCAAGGAGAAAATTCTATGCCCCGTCCTCGCGCGCGTGAACTTGGAATTGTAATTGGCACACTGCCCACTGGCCCACACAACGCTATTACGGATGTGCCGGGCGTGCGTGTAGGCCACACCACGCTCATTGCCGGTGATGGGCCACTGGAACCGGGCGTTGGCCCCATCCGCACGGGTGTTACGGCCATTCATCCGCACGCGGGCAACATCTTTTATGAAAAAGTTCCTGCCTTCATCCATGCCATCAACGGCTTTGGCGAAGTGACGAACAGCGAAATGGTGAAGGAAACTGGCGTGCTAGAGTCACCCATTCTGCTCACCGGCACTACCAACGTGCCGCGCGTGGCAGACGGCGTGCTGGATTGGTTCTTCGCACATGATGCCGAACTCGGCGTAAGCACGTGGACGCCCGCGCCGGTGGTGGCAGAATGCTCGGACCAATATCTGCATGATATGAGAGGCCGTCACATTCGCAGTGAGCATGTGGCCGCCGCGTTAGATGGTGCCACCACTGGCCCCGTAGCTGAAGGCGGCGTGGGCGGCGGAACTGGCATGATGTGTTGCGGTTTTAAAGGCGGCATTGGCACTAGCTCCCGCGTTACGCCGCATGGCTGGACGCTGGGTGTGTTGGTGATGAGCAACTTTGGCCGCCGTGAACATTTACGCGTAGATGGCGTGCCGGTGGGGAGAGAACTTAGGGATTGGGAATTACCTTCACCCCCCGGCCCCCTCTCCCAAGGGGAGAGCGAGAGTCCCAATGATGAACAATCTGGCTCTTCCATAATCATCGTGGTTGGCACAGATGCGCCGTTGGATACGCGGCAGTTGCAGAGGGTGGCCGTGCGCGCGGGTGGCGGCTTGGCCCGGGCGGGCGGCTTGTATTCCACCACCAGCGGAGATTTTGTGATTGCGTTTTCTAATGGCAACCGCGTACCACACGCCCCGCGCACGCCTGTACTAGAACATCGCGCCATGGCAGAATCTTTGCTGGCAGGTGAAGAATGGCCTGCTACCGCCGCCATCAATACGCTGTTTCAAGCGGCGTTGGAAGCCACTGAGGAAGCTATTCTCAACTCCGTCTTCGTAGCAGAAACCATGGTGGGCCGCGATGGCAATACTTTGCCCGCGTTGCCGCTGGAAGAAGTTATGCAAATCATGAAGCGCTACGGTCACAACTTACACACGTAAACAATTTTCTATTAGACTCTCGGCCAAACAAACAACCTCACAAACGCTATGTCCCTCCTCATCCGCAACGTACACGCCATTACTTTGGATGCCGCTGGCACCATTTTGCGCAACACCCACATTGGCATAGAAGGCCAAACTATTGCCTTTGTGGGTGAAGTGCCTAACGGCTGGCGCGCGGACGAAACGATTGACGGTTACAACCATGTGGCCGTGCCGGGCTTCTTCAACGCGCACTGCCACGCGGCCATGACGCTGACGCGTGGCTACGCCGAAGATTTGCCGCTTGACCGGTGGTTCAATGAGCGTATTTGGAAGATTGAATCTGCGTTGACGGCGGAGGATGTGTATTGGGGCACGGCGCTGGCCGCGTGCGAGATGATTC